>CALEST010000435.1 GCA_937907555.1 uncultured Sediminibacterium sp. | reverse complement strand
CCCGCGACCTCCGCCGTGACAGGGCGGCATTCTAACCAACTGAACTACCGATCCATTCCTTTCCGACAGGTTATGTCGTTTTTGGGATTGCAAAGATAAGGGGAAAAGAGTTTTTCAAACAAATCTTTTCAAAAAAAAAAGCAATGCCTATTTTTACCGCCAAATCATATAATATGCCTCAATACCCCAATAGACAATTTCTTGATTTTGAAACCCCCATCAAAGAGTTATATGAACAAATTGATGCTACAAAAAAATTAGCTGAGAAGAATCCTAAAATAGACTATACCCTAACGCTGCAACAATTGGAAGCGTCTATTCTTGAAAAAAGGAAAGAGATTACGGCTCAATTAACTCCCTGGCAAAGGGTACAACTGAGCCGTCATCCGGACAGACCTTATACCCTGAAATATATTGAGAAAATGTGCTCCAATTTTGTGGAATTGCATGGTGACAGGAATGTAAAGGACGATAAAGCCATGGTAGGAGGTTTTGCTCAACTAGACGGAGAAACGGTAATGATCCTGGGACAGCAAAAAGGAGTTAATACCAAAATGCGCCAAATGAGGAATTTTGGTATGGCCAACCCGGAAGGTTACAGAAAGGCACTTCGCTTAATGAAGCTGGCAGAAAAATTCAACAAGCCTGTCATTGCCCTGATTGATACTCCAGGTGCTTTCCCTGGCCTGGAAGCCGAAGAAAGAGGACAGGGTGAAGCCATTGCCCGTAATATTTACGAGATGATGAGACTGAAAGTACCCATTGTTGTTGTAATTATCGGTGAAGGTGCAAGTGGAGGCGCATTGGGTATAGGAGTTGGTGATAAAACCCTGATGATGGAGAATACCTGGTACACTGTTATTTCTCCGGAAAGTTGTAGTTCTATTTTATGGAGAAGCTGGGACAAGAAAGAGACAGCTGCTGAGCAGTTAAAGCTAACAGCATCGGACATGAAAGGATTTGGACTGGTAGATGAGATTGTGCCGGAGCCATTGGGTGGAGCGCACTGGGACTATCAGGAGGCAGCCGATATATTGAAGAAAAATATACAACAGGCTTTGGCTGAATTTAAAAATGTTGATCCTGCTGAAAGAGTCAACAATAGAATTAATAAGTATTGTAAAATGGGATTCTGGGAAGAGTCTGCTATATAAGATTTATGCAAGTTCAAAATCAATTAAAAGGAACAGGTGTTGCGGTAATAACCCCATTTACCAAAGAGCATACAATAGATTTTCCTGCATTGGGTAAAGTCATAGAATTTTTAATTTCCAATCGCGTGGAATACCTGGTTTTATTGGGCACAACAGGTGAAACGCCTGTGCTTTCCACAGCAGAAAAAACAGATATTCTGCATTTTTGCTATGAAAAAATAGCAGGCAGGGTACCCGTGGTAGTAGGGATAGGCGGAAATGATACCAAGCATTTGCTAGAAGACTTTACAATACTGCCGCTTGAGAAAGCTACAGCTGTATTAAGTGCTGCTCCTTATTACAATAAACCCTCACAGGAAGGCATTTTTCAGCATTACAAATTGATTGCTGAAGCATCAACCAAACCTGTCATTCTGTATAATGTACCTGGCAGAACGGGCAGAAATATGTCTGCGGGAACAACCCTTCGACTTGCGAATGAAGTGCCAAATATTATAGGAATTAAAGAAGCCAGCGGAGACATGGCTCAGTGTATGCAAATACTGAAAGAACGTCCTGAAGGCTTTTTGGTATTAAGTGGAGATGATGCGTTGGCCTTGCCCCAAATAGCTTGTGGTATGGAAGGAGTTATTAGTGTTGCCGCCAATGCATTTCCGCTTGAGTTTGGAAATATGGTAAGAGCCTGCCTGATGAATGATTATAAACAAGCCAGAGCAATCAATGATGAATTAATCCCTACCTATGATTTAATGTTTGCAGAAAACAATCCTGCAGGTGTAAAAGCATTTATGTATAAGATGGGCTTAATTGACAATCAGTTGAGATTGCCCAACGTACCATTAAGCCAGCCTGTATTCAGTGCGGTAGAAGCCTGGATGGCCAATAACCGATAGCTTAAAAAAATTGCTGAACAAATTCGTTTTCTTTCAACTCAGCAAGATTTTCAACACTTAACGGCTTACTAACAAACTGAGCTACTACAGGGAACTTTTTAGCCCTGGAAAAGTCTTCAGGGTCAATGGTAGAGGAAAGTATAATCACTTTAGTCTGTGGCAATTTATCCGCAAAAAGAGGGATATATGCTTCCAAGAATTCCCAGCCGTTCATTACTGGCATATTAATGTCGAGTAAAATCAGACATGGGGCATCTGCTAGAGGATCAGAACTGGTTGCAAATAAATCTTTAAAATAATCCAGTGCATCGCTTCCATCCACAGCCGTTACCACATCATTGGTAAAACCAGTCCTTTTCAAAAGTAATTTTGAAATTGTAAGCGAGATACTGTCATCGTCAACACAAAGAATTTTATTAATCATCTATCTAAAGATTCTTTTACTAATTATCCTATTAGATTGAAGATACGGCGAAATCTTTAAAAATGCATCATTTTCGTTTCGCTTTTTCCCATAAAACAGACTGTTCGGTAAAGCAATATCTGAGCAATCCCGCTACAACTGCGTAATTCATTAAACAAAAATAATAAGGAACAAAAAATACTTTCACTTTTAACTGCCGCTGCTCCAAAATCCAACCCAGCAATGCCGCCAGATAAAAAAACAACTGACCTCCCAGCATCAAACCATAGATATTGTTCCAACCGCTGGAATAAACAATTATACTATTCAGTATAAAAGCCAATACCATCATATAAGGGGTAACCATCCACCTAAGTATTCGATGGCTTATGTATTCAAAACTTAATACAGGCTGCTTGAATGGCCATAAAAGAGACTTGAGACGAATAGTAGATTGCACTCCTCCTGCGGCAATTCTTATTTTACGTTTTAATTCTTCCCCGGTATTAGCTGAAGCCAGCTCAGTGGCATACGCATCGGGCTCATACACGATTCTATACCCTTTTAAAGCAATATGCATTGAAATCATAAAATCGTCTAAAATGGTATCAGGTTCAACCGGTGTATACAAACTGGTTCTAATACTAAATAATTCTCCTGCTGCACCCACCACCGAATACAACTCGGAATCCCATTTCTTTAACTTTGATTCATATTTCCAATAGAAACCCTCCCCTGCTGTAGCATCAGCTGTATCATCAATCTGAACTCTTTTTTCTCCGGCTATTGCGCCTACAGTTGGATCAATATAATGTCTGCACATTAGCATTAATGCCTCTCTGTTTAACATGGTATTGGCATCTGTAAAAACCACCACTTCAGAACTAACCTGCTCCATTGCACGATGCACTGCTGCAATTTTACCACTTCTTCCAGGCTGGTGCATCCCCTTTATTTGTGGATACTTTGCTACAATTAAGGGGGTTTCATCTGTGGAGCCATCTGTTATAAAAATGATATTGATTTTATCTGCCGGATAATTTAATGCCAGCGTATTTAGTATTTTTTCTTCTATGCAGTAAGCTTCATTATAGGCAGCAACAATAACAGTTAAGGAAGGGGTATAACCCGGCTCAGGAATATGCTGCTTCCCTTTTACGATTGCTTTTAACTTTAGCAAAAAATACAATAACAAACCGTATCCGATATAAGTGTAAAGGACAATAAAAACAGATATCCAGAAAATAATATGCATATTTGAAATTAAGGCTTGAATCCTAATTGTTTACTATTAATTCCATTGGTTAAATTCCACCAGATAGCATTGAATAGTTGTTTAATGAAGTTATAATTTTTCTCCCTGATATAGGTAAGCAGATTTCTTGGGGTAACAATTAGAAGAAAATAGAAATAAAAACAAATTGCCTTAAAAAAGGGAGCATTTCTTCTGATAAAAAGGATGCGATTACGATTCATATAATACTCCTTTAATGCACTCTTTTTACCAACAGAAATGGATTCTTTGTGATAGATGGTCGCTTTCATATTCACCCATATATCAAATCCATTTCTCCTGATCCGGTCTGCCCAATCCAGTTCTTCATAATAAAGAAAGAAATTTTCTGCCATTGGACCAGATTGCTCTATGGCTTGTCTGGTGACCATCATCGCGGCGCCGTGCGCAAATCCGGTTGGCCCAACCAACTGATCGTATTGTCCTTTGTCTGTTTCAAACTGTCCAATACAAGCATTTCTGGCTGTAAAATAGTTCATGGGAGTATATCCTGCATATTGAAGCATCTGGGGCTGATCAAAATAAAGCAATTTAGGAGAAACAACACCCACTTCCGGATGATGGATAAGTGTATCAACCAATGTAGCAATCAGGCCTTCAGTAAATTCAGTATCATTATTTACAAAGAACAGGTAATCACCGGTTGCTGAGTTCAGTCCTAGATTATTTCCTCCGGCAAAACCCAAATTCACTTCAGAACGAATAAAACAGACTTCTGGATACTTACTCTTCCAGGCGGGAACAGGATTATCCTTACTGCCGTTGTCAACTACGATGATTTCAATGTTTTCATAGGAATTTCTGGCACGGATAGAGTCCAGTAATTCATCAGTAACATGACTATGATTAAAATTGACTGTAATAATGGAAACTTTTTTCATGAATCTTATCCGGCAATTAGTTCCGTAATTTATTTAAATTAGCGCACAAAGTGAAATAATAGGTGCATATGGCCACAGACAACAGTCAGGTTTTAAAAATAGAAAAGGTTTTTGCAGAGTTTATTGAAGAACTTGAGAAACAGCCTGTAAGCAAACAAAAAGCTATAGAAATGCAACACCTGTTTTTACACACCATGGAAAAAACTTATAAAGTAGCAGATAATTCCCACGTTGATGACGCGAGAGCCAGCGAAGAAATTGTTTTAGACATGGACAAACTATTGAGACAACACCGCTCATTTAGTGTAAAAAATTTACCAGACAAAGCCATCAACTGGGCGGCCGGTCTGGCTTATTCTGGTGTTGGCTTACTCTTTATTACGGTAGGTTTTTTAACCATTGTAACTCCCACTTCAGCTGAATTTGAAATTGCCACTTTATTTTATTTTAATGAACACGATGGATTTACTGTTCTGGATGCTTTTGCATTAGTTGTAATTTTTATCGGGATATTTTTCTTTATCAAAGCCTTTGTTGCTCAGGATAAGAAAGAATAAACTAACCTATTTCTGCATCTATCAAAGAAAGTACTTCATCGTTTTCTGCGAATTTCCTGGCAAAGAAATTGCCAGATTGCATCATTGATGTAAAGTCTTCCTTAGTAAGCATTTTAGGATTTTTTAAACCTTCGGACCAATCTATATATCGGAGATTATTATTTACTATATCAGACTTAAAAGTGGAATTATACAACAGTGTCTGAAAGATAATTTCATCAGGAGCCCATGAGTATGAGAAGAATTTAGAAAAAGCAGGATTGGTCTCTAACCTTTTTATAATAAACACAACATGCTTTAACGAAATAGTAAACCATTGAGACCTCCCGACTGGAATAAGGTTCTCTGGTAGTTTTCTACGGGGTAAAAAGAAATTAAGGATTTTCTGAATTTTGTATTTCCCGGGAATATTCCAATGTGTAAAATGATACGATCTCACTCTGCTAATGGCTTCTGTCCATTCGGTTTCAATATCCAGACATTGCATAAATGCTTTCCCTGGGTTCATCTTTAGAAAATCATGGAATTTAGCAACTGGCTGTATTGGATAATCCTGCCCACTTAACAAGTTTACATAATCAATAGCTATACCAGAAGCAACAATCGCCTCAAACCCATTAACAGTTGCTTCAACCATACTATAGGTTGCCCATTGAATGTCCACCCTTTTATCAACAAAATAAACATCCTTCACTCCTGCTAAAGCATTTTTAAAAGGCTGTATATCTGTTTTAGCATCTACATGTATGAAAAAAGCAGCTTTATTGTGCACAAGCTTTTTAACCAGCCTCATCAGCTGACCGGGTTTGGAATGAACTAGTATTAAGTGAGCTACAACCATTTATTCTAGTTTTTAGCCATGTATTTTCTCAGCATTTTCCTTATATTAATGTATCCTGATACAAAAATACCAGACAATTTAAATGGTATATGCTGATTAAAACGATAATAACCGTAAAAAATTCCGACTATGAGTGGCAAAGAAGTAGCTAAAGCTGCTCCGTATAAATTCCCCGTCAAATATATACCCACAAAATCGCCAATTACATTAACCAGCAACATCAGAAGCACTTTAATAAAGTTGGCTTTGGGTTGATGAATGATGTCAAGAGAAACAGCTATAAAACGATCAATTGGATAAAATATCGCTAGCAACATCATTATTCTCAACAAATTGGCAGCTTCAGAATCAATGTATTTGCCCCCGCCCAATAACCCTGTTGCAATATCAGCAAACAGTATAGCACCCAATGCCAATGGAACAAAAGCAAGGGTTAGCGTACCTGCATACTTTTGCATAATATACGCCACTTCCCGTTTGTTACCGGTATTAAATGCTTTTGCAAGCGAAGACATAGCTGTTGCCAATGTACTTCTTAATGGAATTTCAATGATTTCCATCAGTCTCCCGGGTAAATTATAAATAGCAACAGCAGCGGGGCCTAGCATATACGCAACAATAAAGGTATCTGCACTTCTGAGCATATTGGCACTGATGGTAGTACCTACACTATACTTTCCAAAGTGATAGATTTCCTTTACACAGGCACTGGTTTTAGCCCCCAGTGTTATTATGCCAGACCAACCTGCGAGTACCGCTATTAAACTGGCAAGTGAAGCTGATGCAATATTTACAATAAACACATTCTGCAACTGCATCTGATCAAAAACAATTAAAAGAATAACTGAGAGGATAAAGCTGCCCTGTGTAATGATTCTTAAAATCAATAATCTGTCAAATCGCTGATCTGCCTGCAGAATCCACGAAGCAATACTTGAAGGTAAAGTTGATAAAAAACTCCAGCCAAACCACTGAATAATCACTAGTATAGCAGGATTTTCAAAGTAGGATTTTAGTGGCACAAACAAAAGGTTGATGATCCCCAGAACAGCAGTGATAACGATAGCTAAAAACCAAACTGAACCAAGTACTTCTTTGGCACGCTCATGTTGAGTACCTGTATAAAATTTAACCAACGCAACCTGTAGGAAGCCCGTTCTGAAAGTGTCCAGCAAAATGGCAACAGTTTGAAAAAAAACCCAATATCCTATCTCTTCAACAGTTAGCGCTCTGTATAAAACAGCAACTGTAATCATTGCTAATACAGACATTGCGCCATTGCCTGCTAAAGACAAAAAGTGCTTATTATTCAATTGCCGTACCAGCTTCTTAATCATAAAAGTCTTAGATAATCTTTCTGAATTTACAATAATAATTAATCCGAATGCTTTTCAATGGCTTTATAAATTTCTGCCACACTGTTTTCCCATGTATGTTCTGCAGCGAATCCTCTTCTTTCAAGTTGTTTTTCCTTACTATCTTCCTGTAAGGCAAGCTCTATCAAATCAATATATTCTGCTGCATTTTTTGCCAGATAGGTATAATTAGAAAAAACTGCTTCCATAAATGGAGTACTCGTTGCAATAACAGGCTTACCCATTGCCAGATACTCATCAATTTTTCTTGGATAGTTGCCAATGGTTACCTGACTAATTACTTGTGGATTTAAACAAATATCAAAAGAATAGATAAAAGCAGGCAAATCACTGGGAGGCCTTGATCCAAGAAAATGAACATTAGACAATTGGTGGAGTTCACTTTCTTTAAACAGCTCGTCTTCAGGACCTACTAATACGAGTTGCCATTGAGGTCTGCTTTTGGCAATCCGGGTCAAAATATCAATATCAAGACGCAGTCCCAGCAAAGCACCAACGTATCCAATCTTAATGCCTTCGATTTTAATTATTTCTTCCGGCGCAACTCCATTAAAGTCCATGAATAAATCCAGCTCACATCCCTGACCAACATAATAAGAATTGGGATTGTATTGCCTGCAATAATCAGCCAGATAGGTGGAATTTGCTACACAGATATCGGAAGAAGCTATCAACTGTGGCTCCATTTTTTCTCCATGCTTTTTCCAGTAATCCACCGCCAGCATAAAGTCTCTGGAATAATAAATAGACAAGACAGGTTTCAACATTTCTTTCAAATGAAAACTCCTGAACATATCATTGTCATTGAACAAAATAAAATTGCTGAATCGCAAAGTAATTATTGCTTTTTGGATACTATTGGCAAAGCGGCGATTGTTTATTTTATTCAATACTTTAAAAACAGGATGAAAAGAAATCCAGTTGATTGATTCAATCATTGAATCGGGATACAAATTCCAAAGATTATCACTTATTTGAATTAACCCGGTAGTTCTGCCTTCAATAATCGCCTTCCTTTTCTGAATTTTTGCATCACTACCATTTCTCATTAATGTAATCCGGTCAAGAGGAGAATTGACATATAAAACCCTGTTGTGTTTACTGAATTCAATGGCAATATTCTTGCAATTACTTCCAATTTCAACATCCCAAGGTTGTTGCCCAACTATAATAATGTCTTTGCCTTTAATCATACTTTTTTATTGAATTCTGGTAATATAGCATTTTGCGAGTCAAGACGTTTTGTTATAACAATAAGTGCCGCAACCAAATAAAACAAAGTATTGGATGGAAACTGTACAATTGCTTCCTGCGGATAATTCCCAATATGGTAGGCAAAAATGACCAGAATCATTGCCAAACAAATAGATTTTAATGTTGGATCTTTTATGGAATAATAACTATTGATACCTACTTTAAGTATAATAAACATTAAAGTACAAAAAATCAAGAGCCCTACCCAGCCTGTTTCAACTGCTACCCTTACATAGCCACTATCTGGCGGAAAATTGGCAAGAAAAGAATTGGGAGCAAATCTTTTCCCCCACATACCAGTTGCCCCCAAGCCACCTCCAAGCGGGTGACTCTGAATAAAAGGCTGGATTCTTTTTTGATTTAACTTCCTTACATTGAATGAAGCATCATCCGAAGGTTTAAAAGCGGTTTGAAAACGATAGATGGTTGGATTGGTTGTTGGAACAAAAATTAATGCTGCAAATCCCAATGCCCCTATAATGGCACCAACCATTACTTTTTTATTGAACTTTAAAATAGCATACAAAGCCATTGCTGCAGGGGGCAAAACATAAGCCCCCCTAGTTCCTGAAAATAACATGGAAGTCAAACACAAAAAGGCACTGATCATCAAAAGAATCTTAGTCCTTCTGGAAAACGGCCCTGTTAACAGACCAATGCAAAGCAATGCACTTACCACCATATTATAAGAAAACGCAACCGGATCAGTAAATATGGAAAATTTCCTCCACTGCCCTCCAATAAATAGTAGTCCGGCTATCTCAGGATCCGAATACAAATAAGCTTCTTCAAATGCCGTGAAACCTATATACTGCTGTTTATATCCGTACAAAGCAGCAAATACGGAAAGACCAATCCATATTTTAAGTATTAACTTAATAAAATCAAGCGTTCTTATATTGTATAAAAACACAAAGAACATCATCATAATTACGGCCACAGATCTTACTGTATACACCCATGCAAGTCTTGATTCTGCCGTAGGGTTAATAACCTGAATTAAATTATAACAAATCCAGACCAGAATAATCACACTGATCGGACTCTTGAACAGCGCCCAGTTTGATTCTGTTTTTTGCTGAACAAAAATGCCCAAAAACAAGAGCAGCTCCATTCCATCCATTAAAGTACCTAAAGGGAAATCAGTAATATTCATTCTGCCTACATACATAATTAAATAGGCAGCAACAATAAAAGTAATAACACCAAACTTTGGATAAAATATAAGGGCCAATACAACTGGCAGCCCAATTAACATTAATAATATTAGCACACCTGGAACCAATCCGAGTTTACTCACCACTAACGAAAAAAACACTGCTGCAGCGCCAAAAAAAACAAGACCCAAAATCCCCCCCATTTTTTTTACAATGAAAAAATCATGCAAAAGATTGAAAAAACCTTTTGGATTGTTTTTTCCACCAAGTGGTATTTGGAATGGTTCTTCCATTAAAGAAATAGCAATTTGATAAAAAAGTAATATACACTTGCACCAGCAAATACCAATGCAGCCAGCCTTGTTAATTGATCCAGCTTTTGCTGATCATGAATTGCCTGCTCTTCTTTGCTTAGCCTTTTGGAAGAAGGTTTTACTCTCATGTACAATCAACATTTTATTCCGCTTTAGCGGAAGCAGGTATAAAAAAATAGTTTAAAGAAGCTTGCCCCAGATATTTAACCAACTTTTTTTCTTTAATTATATATGTTTCATAACCCAGCTCTTGCATCAATTGTATACATGAGTTCCTGCGACCATTGTCCCATAACTCTGCCATTACAATTGGGCGAAACTTCATGATCAGATTTTTGGCCCCCTTTAAAACAAAATACTCGAAATTCTCAACATCTACCTTAATTCCGGCTATTAAAGGATTATTATGGCTTTCCCAATCACTGTCTAAGGTAACCATATCTACTTCTTCGGCAATACTGGCCTTCATCATCTCAATATCTTCTCTATCAACTTCCTTATCAATATAACTAAGGCCTTGTTTTTTAACCCCTTGTATTACAGGGGTTTTAATCACCACAGATTCAATGGTTTCACCCAAAGCCTTCTGTCTTACCTCAACATTATAAACCCCAAAAAAAAGAACTACCTTATGAATGATTCGGGATAATAAGCTTACAGGCTCATAAGAAACAATGGAAATGGTGGGAAATGCTTTTGCAAAAATCACAGTTGTATAACCCACATTGGCTCCCGCATCAATAACGATTCCTTCCTTGTTCTTTTTAACCAGATCTATAAAAAAAGCAATATCTATATCATCTTTCAGGAATTGATATCTGAGCACTCTATAAATACTAAACCAATACAGATAAGTGGGATATCCGATGATTTTCTGAATCAGAAACTGAATTGAATTTTTAATTTTTTGCACCATCGATTCAATTACTCCGTTTTTTTATCCGAATGAAAATGTTTGGTTGCCACAGATCTCTTATTTGCCGAACGCACACTCAGTAAAGACAAAACCTGATAAAATATAAATTTGGGAATACCCCAAAGTGATTTATAAATTTTCGGATCCGTATTGCTCATAATCAGAGACATCATAAATCCACCAATAAAAATAATATACCCAAGCGCCCAAAGTAAAGCAGCAAAAGGATTTAAAATTAAATTCAGAAATAGGCAAAACAATCCGAGCAATAGAAAAATAAACAAGGGCGGCCTTAGCAATATCAAGCCAAATAAAAACTGATTCCAGTTGAGTCTTAAAATTCCCTTAGCAGTTAATCCAAATCCAAACTTAAAATACCTAAACCAGGTATTAATCCATCTGGCACGCTGATTTACCAATTGATCGCTTTTTGAAGTCTTCTCATCATACACTACGGCATGTTCTGCAAATGCAATCCTATTGCCCCTAATAACTATTTCCTTCTGTAAGACCTTATCGAAACCAGCTCCTGTAATATCCAAATGCCCCAAACATTCTTTGTACAAGGATGTAGTAAAAGCCATTCCCGACCCAGAAAGTGTAGCAGATGAACCTACATTGAACAAAACTTTGCCATCGTAAAAATGATAATAAATATCTCTTGCTCCATCCAATGCCGCATATAAAGTATCTAAATTCTTTGCATCTCTTACACCTTGAACGGCCTTATAGCCTAAATCAAAATACACATTCAATGCATGCAGATAATCCGGATCAACCAAATTGTCACTATCAATAATGGTTAACCTTTCATGGGGCCTCTTAAATCTCTCAATTGCATAAAAATGCGAGCGGGTATTGCTTGAAAGCGTCTTTTCCGGGCGCAGAACAATAACTCGCTCATCTTCAAAGTGAAGACCCGAAATGTCACATTTATCGGCAACTATATAAATCAGATAATTACTGTAGTTTAACTTTAAAAGAGAAGAAACAACGGATGGAATTAAAGTTGTTTGTTCATATGCAGTTACAATAATGGCATAGTCAGCTTCTTTTTTATCAGATTGATGACTTTTCTTTCTGTTACCAATTAGGGCATACAATAAAAGTAAAAAAAAGGGCAAGACTAAATTATAACCAATAGCAATCTGAAAAAAAGCCCAGGCAAATTCGAGAATGAATTGGAAAGTCATTTTAAAGCAATTAAATTATTTAGGAATCTTGTTGAGGCGATTAACTATCACTTTATTCAATGCCCAACCCGCAAACTGATCGCCCAAATCGTAGAGATATTGAACACTTTGTTTTTTGCCGTTCTTTATAGTTGTACCAGCAGCATAAATGGCAACCACTTTTTCTGCCAGCACCACCCACTCTCTTGACTTATTGAGTTTATCCATGGACGGCGCTTCAATAATAATTATATCAAAGACATCTCTCAGATATGCCAGTTTTGGCTTTACAATAGATTCATCACAAAATTCGAAAATTGATGTATCTCCTCCACGATTTCCAAGTACACTGATTTTACCTTCCTTAATAATTTCGCCAAGGGTAATCCGATTTTTCAGATAGTCTTCCAGATAGGTGTTTGTACCTGTCGTTTCACTGATGGTAGGCTGGTCAAAATTTCCATCAATTACAAGAACCCTCTTATTCACCATGGAATAGGCATAGGCAAGACCCAAAGAAATAAGCGTCTTCCCTTCTCCGTCTGTTAAACTGGTAACTACCAGCAATTTCTTGTTGCCCATTTCCCGTTCAACTTCAAAGCGAAGTGAACGAAGTAAATTTTTAAATGCAATAGTGATTCTGTTCCCTTCCCCATTCTTCCATAAATTAGTTAAATCTAGCATGGAAGTATTAATATAAGGCAAATAGGCAAGTACAGGCAGGTTGGTCTTATTAGCCAGTTCTGTGGCATTCTGTATACTGTCGTCTAAATAGAATATTACAAATAATGCTGCAAGGCAAAAAACAAAACTGATAATCCCTGCCAACGCTACAAGCAACAATTTCTTCGAAGGCTGTGCAGGTCCGGGCATGGCCATTTCAATTTGCCGAAGCTGAACGGTCATACTCGATTCCAGTGAAGTCTGGTTAAACCGATTTTGTATATCCAGGTATTCCTTTCCTGCAACGTCTACTGATCCTTCATAGCTCTGAATCAGTGCCTCATGCGGAACAAGCATATCAAATTTTTCATTCAGTCTTCTTAGTTCTGAGGAAAGAGGATCAATACTGCTTCTAGCCTGGTCTAGTGCAATTTCCAGATTTAGTTTTTGCTGAACCAACAATTGTTTATTTGCCAATGGACTTACTAAAAGCCGGTCAGTAGACTCTAATACTTTACTTTCCAGTTCATTTCTTAATGAATCTTGTTTCTCTTTAATTCTGGGATCAAAATTGCTTTTAACCAAATCGTTCGTCACCTGCCTCAGTCTGTCCCTGGTTGCGATAACCGACTGATTCACATCCACCACAACACTTTCCAGATATCGCCTGTCCTGTGGGCTGAATTTACTTTCAATTCCCCGGATTGCTCCCTGGTAAGCTTCAACATCTTTTTGTGCTACTTGTAATCTTGACTCATAATCGGCAATCTGATTGTATAAACTTTTAGCCTGTTCATTCAGATTCAATACCCTGTTGCGTATTTTATAATCTCTCAGCAAACGCATTTTTGCGGTCATTGAGTCAAATTTTTTCTTCATCAGCATATCCAAAAAGTTCACTGCTTTCTGCTGGTTCCCTTTGATATAATTGCCGTAGAAGTCTACAAATTCTGAGATTAAAGTATTAATTACAAATGCCGATAAAAATGGATTTTCAGACTCATATTCAAAATCTATGAAGTCACTGTTATTAACTCTGTAAATTATAATTTTTTTCTGCAGTGTGGGTTCATCATAACCCATAGAAATGAGTAATTGATTAATTCCAAACTGATCTTTATCGAACAGAGAAAGGGGTTCTTTGGAAACAATATGTTTTTTGAAAACTTCCAGAGCGTGAGCTCTTGCTTCAGGTCCTATCTCGTTAAGTAGTTTACTTGGAGGTCTGAATGGTTTATCACTGGTTAAATCATGAACCATTAACTGAAACGAAACCTGATCAAAAATTCGCTTCAGCCTGTTCATTTCAATCAGATTACTGAATTGCTGTGAAATTTTATTCTCGTCCTGCGTTTTATTTGTTTCAAGAAATTGCTGGGATTGATCAACCAGACCAGTAGAAATTCTGGACCTGGACTTAAATGTATCAGGAAGCTTTCGCACAAGGAAATAGGTTATAAATACGGCAATCATTGGCACAATGAGCAGTATGTATTTCCTCTTGTATAACAGTAAAAAAAACTTCTGTAATTCCATTTACTTTATCTCTTCCAGTTTTTTCCCTACCAATTCTTCCAAAGCGTTTTTAGCAATCAAAACGGCACTTTCAGCATCAATAATTTTTTGTCTTTGATCGGCATTCTGTATCATTACTTTAGTAAAATTTTCTAAAGTCTCCTCTCCTCTTTCGTAACGAAACTTCAACTGTTTATACAATGCCTCAATATCAATTGCGTTCTGATTCTGCACTTTCAACACAGAAAGTGTTTGCATGTACCTGAAATAACGATTCTTAACATCTGTTTCAAGTGTAATTGCATATTGCTCAGCTGTTAATTGTGCAATAGCCAGTTCTTCCCGTGTTTGTCTTATTACAGTTGGTTTCTGTATGATATTGCTGAAATTGACAAATAATCCAATCTGCACACCAGTTAAAGTGGCGTTGGTTAATGTAACTGATGTACTTGGGCTATAAAATGCAGATAAAGTAAAAAAATCGAACCAGGAAAGTCTTGCCTTTTGCAAATTATAATTGGCCACATTTACCCTTCTTAAATTGGCTTTCATCAACGGGTAATTCTGCTTGGCTGTAAAAATCAGTTTCTCCAGAAAAGGATAAGACAGTTCAGGAATCATAGATTCCTGGGCCTTGATTTCCCTGGAAGAGCTCAATAATAAAGCACAACTGAAAAGCAAAAAAAACAATCTTTGCCTGATACAGGAAACACTTGCTGTTGACAGCAGGCAGGATTTAGGGTAATTTATATCTAAACCAATGATTCTCATAAAGATTAAAGATAAATAATATAGTTAAAACCAATGGTTTAGATATCCCCACTTTATTCAAATATCAGGATTGAAGTATTAAATAAAGAAAAATCAGCAGGATTAAACAGATTCTTTTTGTAAAAGGGCTGGTATCGTTCTGAGAATCAACTTAATATCGTACCAAAAACTATGGTTTTCGGCATACTTATTGTCGAGCATTAGCCTTTCTTCCTCCGACATTTCACCCTTCCCTCTTTTCTCTACCTGCCAAAGGCCAGTAATGCCTGCTGGCGCCATGAAACGCATAGCATATTTATCGGTAGTTAATTTCTCAGCCTCATAAAGTGGCAATGGCCGGTTTCCTACAATGCTCATATCACCAATAATCACATTCCAAAGCTGAGGCAATTCGTCGATACTGCTGTTTCTGATGAATTTACCCACTTTGGTAATCCTTGGATCATCTTTGAGCTTAAAGAAAGCCGATCCGGCTTTGGCTTTTTTGTTTTCACTGTATTGCTTCTCACACCATTGAATGGTGTCTGAATAAATGGGGAATTTACAGCCGGTACCCGCCGCTTTACATTCATCACAGAGATACTCTTCCTCTATCTTACTGGTAGTAGCTTCATCGGCAGCTGGTGCATATTGGTTTAAGTGTTTCAAATCTTTCAGGCGCTTATCTGCATTCACATACATTGACCTGAATTTATAAAACTTAAACGTTCTGTACCCAGAGCCTACTCTTAGGGCATAATAAAATATAGGCCCGCGAGATTCCAGCTTAAGCAAAATACAAACCGTAATTAATAAAGGAGACAATAGCAACAAAGCCATACTGGCAAAGAAAATATCAAATACCCGCTTAATAAAGGGGGTTTTATATTTATGAAAATCCAGTACAGTATTGGCATGCTTTAAGTCATTCCACTTTTCAATTAAAAATGGAACTCTGATTTCCAGATTTTCTTTTTGTATTGGCAGTTTAAAAACATCAGCAACGCCGGATTTAAGTGTCATCCGAACAGTGCTTTCACTCAACTGCTGACTTACCAGAAAAAATGGCACATTGATATTTTTCTTGTTAAACAGTGTCTCCAGCAAAGAAATACCTCCAATACCCAGTACTTCACTTTGCGAAACAATAGCAACCAGATTAAACTTGCTTTTCTCCCATTCGGCAAAAAACAGTAATGGGTTAGCAAAACGCTTCAGACTGCGTCCTCCTAAACTGGCCGACGAAAATGTATCAAAAATATTATCATCGCAATTAAGAAGGACGATGACCTGATCTTGGGGGGGAGTAGTTGTATTCATTGGCCCTGTAAATGAAATTATTTTCTGATTCTGCGTAAAACCACTCTAAGCCTAGCTTCCAGCTCTTTGGGATTAAATGGTTTTACCAGATAATCATCCGCTCCTGCTTCCAGACATTGAATAATCATTTCTGAACTCTCTTCACCGGATAATATGATAATAGGGATGGCATTGAAAAAATCACTGGCCCTTAATTGCTTGGTTAACTCAAGCCCCCCCATCACCGGGGTATTGAGGTCTGATATAATAAGATCAGGTACATTCCCTTGTTGTAAAAAAGCCATTGCATCTACCCCATCTTTAAAAATTTCTACTTGGTAAAGTGTACTCAGGTATTTTTTTAAAATCAGCTGCATGGTCATCTCGTCTTCAACCACTACGATTTTTAAAGTATCAGAATTTGAGAATGCCATATTTTTAAAATTTTGCTAATGTAAGAAATCTAAATATATTTAAATATATAAGTACCGAAGTTAATAGAATTTAAATCAATATTTGTACAATTTTACCCCTCATGAGACCAATTTCAATCCCAAATTATATTGAACAATTATTCAAGACCAATCCAAAAGAGATTGCAACAACAGCTCTCATAAGAGAAAGGTACGGCAAAATTGCCAATCAGCCACCTGTGGTATCCATTGTAATTCCAGCTTATAATGAAGAAGAAAACATTCTTCAAACCTTGCTCTCTTTAAGCAACAATGAAACCCAATGGCCCGTAGAAATAATTGTTGTAAACAATAATTCAAAAGACAGAACTGCCGAAATGGTTATTGCCACTGGCATCCCCTGTGTAAATGAGCCCAAACAGGGTATCACCAATGCAAGGAATGCCGGACTTGCCATTGCTAAAGGCAAGTATATCCTGAACGCAGATGCAGACACTATTTATCCCAAAGATTGGATAGAGGAAATGATTAAACCCCTGGCAACCAATGAACAGGTATGTTCTGTTTATGGAAGGTTTTCCTTTATTCCTATTGGCAGTACAGGTAGGGTAACCTATTTTTTCTATGAATATTTTGCAGATTTAATGAGATGGCTGAATAAAATGTTCAGAGACGAAGCCATGAATGCTTACGGTTTCAATTCCGGTTTCAGAAGAGAGCAAGGACTGGAAGTAGAGGGATTCAATCATCCTCCCGGAACCAATGAAGACGGATGGCTCGCCCTGAAACTTAGAGAGAAAGGGTTTGGTAAACTGTATTATGTAACGAATATCAAAGCCCTTGTATGGACCACCGACCGAAGAATTCAGATAGATGGCGGACTTTGGAAAGGGACCTGGAAACGGCTTAAAAGAATGATTGGATGGTAAATAAACTGATTGTGTCTAGTAAGGATGATTTACTCAAACTAACAGGTACCCTGTTGGGGCCAAGTGAATGGATTACCATTGACGAAAAGATGATTTTAGATTTTGCCTCACTTACCGGCGATAAACAGTGGGTACATACCGACCCGGAAAAAGCCCGAAAATGGCTTCCAGACGGAAAAATCATTGCTCATGGTTATTTAACACTTTCACTCTTGTCCAATCTGCTCTATGGTCTGGTTGAAATTAATGGAATGCAATCCTTTGTAAATTATGGGATGAATAAACTAAGATTTATCCATCCAGTAAGTGTAGACAGCAGGGTCCGACTCAAAGCAGAATTAAAGGATGTATCCTTGCTGGAAAATAAAAGCTTACAAATTTTACTTAGCTGTACTGTAGAAATAGAGGGAAAAGATAAACCAGCTTTTGTAGCAGAACTCATTGCATTAATACAATAATATGTTACCATATACCAGTATGGAATTGCTGAAATTCCTGTTATTCCACGTTCATCCATTAGATAAACTTTTCAGTTATGAAAGATTTGCCCACCTGAATAAAGAACAGGCATGGATGATGATTGAGTCAGCCAAATTACTGGCAGATCAGGAAATGGCTCCCTATTTTAAGGCAATGGATGAAAAGCCAGCCTATTATGATGGAAATGGAAAAGTCATTACCCACCCTGCTTTAAAAAAAATCATTTTGTCGGCAGCAGAACAGGGTTGGATTGGAGGAAGTGCCATTTTTGAACACGGCGGCATGCAGTTACCTGAATTAATTTTTGGAACAGCACATCATATTTTCCAGGCAGCCAATAATGGAGTGCAGGGTTATCTGGGCTTATCGGTAGGAGCTGCTGCTTTAATTACCAGTTTTGGCACAATTGAACAACTAACCCAGTATGTACCCAAAATTTATTCAGGTGAATGGCAGGGAACCATGGCGTTAACAGAACCACAGGCAGGAAGTTCACTCTCTGATATAACAACGAGCGCACGAAAAAAATCAGAAACAGAATACTTAATTAAAGGACAAAAAATATTTATCTCCGCAGGACAGCATGAAGCCTGTGAAAATTTTGTTCATCTCACATTGGCAAGAATAGATGGCGCACCCGCAGGTGTAAAAGGGATTTCTTTATTTATCATACCGAAATTCAGACCTGATTCAGAAGGGAGCTTAACATATAACGATGTGTATTGCGCAGGGGATTTCCAGAAAATGGGACAAAGAGGATATGCAACCACTCATTTGACATTTGGAGACAACGACAACTGTATCGGATACTTAGTGGGAGAACCCAATAAAGGCTTGAATTACATGTTTCAGATGATGAATGGCGCCAGAATCAGTGTTGGCTTATCTGCTGCATCTGTTGCCATGGCAGCTTATCAGTATGCACTTAAATACGCAAAAGAAAGACCGCAGGGAAGAAAAGCAGGTGACAAAAATCCAGAAGCATCTCCGGTTGAAATTATTCACCATACCGACATTCAAAGAATGTTGCTAACTCAAAAAGCAATAGCAGAAGGCTCTATTTCTCTTGGACTTGAATGCAACTTATTGTACGATTTATGGCATGCCAGTAAAGGAGAAGAAAAAAAGTCCTATCAATTGTTACTTGAAATTCTTACCCCTATTGCCAAATCATATCCTTCGGAACAAGGTAGCAGATCGGCAGCCCTTGCTATTCAAACATTGGGAGGCTATGGATTCACAACCGACTTTCCTGTGCAACAGCACTATCGCGATTTAAAAATCATGTCTTTGTACGAGGGCACAACCGGAATTCAGGCCATTGATCTGTTGGGAAGAAAAGTAAGTATGGAAAATGGACAGGCTCTTGAGTTGCTATTCGCTGAATTCAAGAAGGAAATTGCCACTGCCTATGCTACAGAAACACTGTCAGCAGAAGCTGAAACACTTGATCAGGAAGTGGCAAGAATCAGGTGGGTATTAAATAAGCTGAAGCCTTTTGCAACAGCGGGAGATATGGCCAGGTACCTTTCAGATGCAACTGTATTCCTTGAAATGATGGGTTATGCGGTAATTGGATGGCAGTGGCTTAAAATGGCTACAAAATCATTGGAATTGCTATCATCCGGAAACCTATCTGAAGAGCAAAAAGCTTTTTATGAGGGTAAAATTCATGTTTGTCGGTTTTACTTCAAATATGAAATACCGCATACTGCTGCCTGTGCTGCCATCCTGAGCAATGAATCAGCATTGACATCCATTCAAAATTTCGACCAGTTCAATTGATTGGTTATATTTACGCATTATATTATTAAATTATGTTGAAAGTAGGTGTATTTGGCGTTGGGCATCTTGGTAAATTTCATTTAAATAACTGGAAGGAAATCGAGGGGGTAAAAATTGTCGGATTCTTTGATCCTAACAATGACAATGCCAAGGAAGTGATTGAAAAGTATGGTATCAAAAGATTTATGGATGAAGATAAATTAATTGACGCCTGTGATGCTATAGACGTAATAACCCCTACTACCCTGCATTATGACATCTGCATGAAAGCGGTAAGAAAGGGCAAACATGTATTTGTAGAGAAACCCATCACACATACTTTACAGGAGGGAAAAGACCTGGTTAATATGGTAAGGGAGGCGAATGTAAAATTACAGGTTGGCCATGTAGAAAGATTCAATCCAGCCTATCTGGCTATTAAAGACATGCACCTGAATCCAATGTTTATTGAAGTACATCGTCTTGCACAATTTAATCCTCGTGGAACCGAAGTAAGTGTAATACTTGACCTGATGATTCATGATATTGATATTATTCTGAGTCTTGTAAAAAGTGATGTAAAAAATATTGCGGCCAGCGGCGTTGCAGTAATGACAGACACACCTGATATTGCAAACGTGAGAATCGAATTCAACAATGGTTGTGTTGCTAATTTAACTAGCAGCAGAATTAGCATGAAGAAGATGCGTAAAATCAGACTATTTCAGAAAGACGCATATATTGGAATTGATTTTCTGGAAAAGAAAACCGAAATTATTAAATTGAAACAGCCAGAGGACGAAAAGGCTTTTTCATTTGATATAGATACCCCTAATGGTAAAAAAACAATTGCTATTGCAACTCCTTCAATTGAACCTTTGAATGCCATAAAACTGGAGCTGAATGCATTTGTAGATGCCATCATAAATAACAAACCTACTCAGGTAAATGAAATAGATGGATATCTTGCTATGGAAGTAGCCCATCAGATTCTGGATAAAATCAACAATACCAGCATATTGGTGTAATTCAAGTATTCAATATGCAAAACAGGAAAAGGAATATTAATTTATACATTGTAAGCGATTTTATTTTTTCTCTTGTAACACTTATTATCTTTTTTCAAGTTTATCCCGAACAGACCAATCGAACTGTTCAACTTTTTAAAATTGATATTAAAGGCCTTGAAACAATTCTAAAATTTCTTTTTATTCCCGCTTACTGGATTGGATTCTTTTTCATTACAGGTAGCTATAGCCGATCCCTTTATGATAAATCAAGACTAAGCGAGTTGACCGCCAGTTTATTACACTCGCTTTTTGGAGTCTTGCTATTATATGTAATTCCAGGATTGCATTTGATACAACAAGCTAATCAGTTCTTTGTGTATTTCATAGTACAGTTTATACTTGTTGCCGGAGGAAGAACCATGCTACTTTTTCAGACGAAGAAAACACTTAAACGAGGAGAAGTATTCTTTAAAACTATAATTGTTGGAAACAACACCAATGCAATTAAAGTATACGAAGCTCTTAATAGAAATTTTAAATACCTGGGCTTTAAAACAATTGGATTTGTATCTGTCCACTCAGAAGAAACCAAAAATGGCTTATCAAAATGGATGCCGCATTTAGGCTCAGCTCGTCAGATAAAAAGTATAGTGGAAGATTACGAAGTTGAAAGAGTTATCATTTCAATTGATAAAAAAGAACAGGAACTGATAGAAGAGATCGTTCGTATTTTAACAGAGAAAGATATTGATATTAAACTGGTACCAGACACAATTGATATTTTAGCCGGATCTGTTAAAACCAGTAATATTCTCGGGGCACTGCTAATGGATATTCAAACCGCTACAATGTCCCCTGAGGAACAGCATATTAAAAGAATGATAGACATTCTGGTCGCCATCTTTGGTTTAATTATTCTGAGTCCGTTCATTTTATACATTACCATCAAAACGCTCTTAAGTTCTCCGGGCGGAGCCATTTATAAACAGGAAAGAATTGGTTATAAAGGAAAGCCTTTCTTTATTTACAAATTCAGGAGTATGTACCAGGATGCTGAAAAAGAAGGGCCTGCACTATCCAGTGATGAGGATCCAAGAATAACTTCCTGGGGTAAAATCATGAGAAAATGGAGGCTAGACGAATTACCTCAGCTTTGGAATATTATTAAAGGGGATATGAGTCTTGTGGGTCCCAGACCGGAACGTGAAATTTACATAAATCAGTTATTACAGGTATCCCCTTATTACAGATATCTGCTAAAAGTTAAGCCAGGTCTTACATCCTGGGGGATGGTACAATTTGGATATGCATCCAATTTAGATGAGATGATTGAAAGAATGCAGTACGATTTAATTTATGTTGAAAATGCATCACTGCTACTAGACTTTAAAATCATGATGCATACGCTTCGTATTATTTTATCAGGAAAAGGCAAATAGTACTCCAATTGAAAAACAATATTGAAATATTGTCATCACATCAAATTGACAAATTCAAATGGAATACCCTTGTCAACAATAGCATCAATGGACTCATTTATGCACAATCCGATTTACTGGATAGTTTGGCGGACAATTGGGCTGCTGTTATTGTAGGAGATTATGAAGCAATTCTGCCCATACCCTACAGAAAAAAATGGGGACTTAACTATTCCTACACAGTTCCTTTTGTTCAACAATTAGGATTAATTGGAAATTTGGAAGCTACCCAATTAGCAGAAATTAAATCACAAATACAGAAAAAATTCAGGTATGGTACAATCCAACTAAATTCCGGCAATGCTCCCCTGGCAAATCATTTAAGAGCTATCCCAAAGCCCAATATGTATTTATCGCTGCAGCAACCATTTTCAGTTTTGAATAATACCTTCAAAAAAGAAATTTCCAAAATAAGCATAAAACTAATTGCTGATAAATGGATATATAACAAAACCATCCATGCAAAGGACTGCATCAATTTATACTGCCGGATGCAAGGCCATAAAATGAAACATATTAAAGCATATGAATTTGAAAAAATGTTTCGCTTTTGTATTGAAAACAAAAACCCTAACCTGCAATATTACACCAGAGCCGTGCAGAATCCGGCAGGTGAAATTTGTTCCGTTATCCTATTGCTCAGAGACAATAAAAGAATCTACAATATCATTAATGCTTCTACTTCAGAAGGCAGACAAGCAGGCGCCAATTATTTACTATATTACGAATGCCTTAAGGAATTCAGTGAATTGCCTTTATTATTCGATTTTGAAGGGTCATCTATTCCAGGCATTGCCAGCTTCTATAATAAGTTCAACCCCCTCAAAGAATTTTACTTTTTGTGGCATTATAATGCAATGCCTTTCCCATTTTCGCTGATCCCTTAAGTGGATCTTCTTTTTTGTAAAATAGATTCTGCCAATAATAAATCAACAGGTCTGGTAATTTTCAGATTATCATAATCCCCCTCTATCAAAAAGGTTTTTTCACCGGAATATTCTACAACAGTGGCTTCATCGGTAAAAGAATCCTGATAAGGTAAATTAAATGCGCGTATTAATAATTCGCTTTTAAAAGTCTGGGGTGTTTGTATAATTTTAACCTGATTCCGGTCTATTGCTGAATGACCAGACTGCATATCTACAATTCTGATACTATCGGTGGCGCTTACTGCAGGTATAGCAGAGCCTAATTCACAGGCCTGCTTATAACAGGCTTTAATTAAATCAGGTGTAACCAAACACCTAACCCCATCATGAACAAAAACAATTGATTCTGAATCCAGTAAATCAACTCCATTCTTC
>CALEST010000434.1 GCA_937907555.1 uncultured Sediminibacterium sp. | reverse complement strand
CGTAAAAAAGTAATCGATATTTATATGATTGAAATAAGTTTTTTAATAAACCAATAAATTTTTACATAAAAAACAGAAAAGAAAAAAAAATAAGATCGCAATAAGATTTCTCACCATTATTCAATTTCATTTATTATAAATAGGGGGCAGTAAAGCCTAATTTTTTCAAACCGTTTTTAATTTCCGGGCAAGCCGTAAATAGTTTCCAAATTAATCCTGATCGATAATTCTCAATCATAATAATTGAAGGACCCTGATCAATAGCTAAGGTAGAAGTAGAAAACCACAAATCCTGTAATTTAAAAGCATCGACAAAACCGTATTCTGTCCACAACTTATCGCCTAGCTTATAATAAAAAAATTTCAAGGCCTGCATACTTTCCTTAGGTGTAAACGGGAATGCTGACAAAGCGGCTGTAGGTGCTATTACACCCAGATCATTCGTAGGTGAACTGGCGGAATAACCATTGGGTATATCCGAAGCGCTTAATCCCCAACAGTTCTGGCTATAACCCCAATACTTTTTGGGATTGTTAATACAATAATTATAATTGATTAAACTATGGTTCACCACTTGTTCCTGATAATCAGCAAAGGGGTCAGAAAGTCCACGGGGATCAATCCCAAGAAAACTGTATTGAGATAAAAATAAAGGACCTCCCAGCTCCGGACCAAGTGGCAATTTGTAATTATAATAAACTGCATTGTTCTTCATTGAACCATTTCTGGCAAAACCATTCAGATAGGTCTCACGTGGAATTGCATTGGTATTGGAAGAGGCAGCAAGCACATAGGTTATGAGACATTCATTCCAACCTGATATTTTCAGATTCAAATCCCATTGATAATCTGGACTCCAGTGCCAATATAAAGTTTGCTGATTGTTCTGGCGGAACCAATTCCAGTCTACTGCATCCCAGATTAAATTAATATTGTTTCGAAGAGTGGATTCTTCTGTATTTAAACCTGAAAAATACATTCTTGCGCTTAAGAGTCCTGCAATTAGAAAAGAAGTTTCAACAAGGTCTGCTCCATTATCTTTTATACTAAACGGAACAACATCTCCGGTAATCCCGTTTAACCAATGAGGAAAAGCACCATGAAAACGTTTTGCTTTATTTTGAAGAAAAGATACAATGGTCTTCATTCTTGCGAGACCCTCTGAACGTGAAATGAAATTTCGCTCAACAGCCACTACCAATGCCATAATACCAAAACCCGTCCCCCCCGATGTAACAATATCACCTGAAGTATTTCTTTCCCTTGCCATTCCTGATATTGGATGACCAAAATTCCAGAAATAATTAAATGTTGCTTTTTGAACAGTGTCTAGTAAAGCTGCTTCTGTAAGAACAGGAAATTTATCAGTAGAATCCATAGTGGTGATAAAACCCATTGAAACTGGTATAGAAAGCGTCTGTTTACTTTCAGATTGCAAACTATTATCTATAGAAAGAATATACTTAGTTAAATAAGCCAGCGATGCCTGAGCAACAATGGAAACTGCACTATCATTTTGAAGAAAACTGTAGTTAAGCTTTACCGATTCATTACCATTCTTCAGTAATACTATGGCATTGGCAGCAATTGTTCTGTTTATTTTCTTATTAAACCGTAATACAATATTCGGTGTTGTATTCACATCATAACTGATAAGGTCTTTTGAAAAACTCTCGCCATTTATACTACTGCCTGCTAAAAGAAATGGCGTATTATTTACCACCTCATTTGATTGGTTACTTGCAGCTTTTTTACAAGATGTAAAAAATGCAACACTACAAAAAAGACCAATAAAATTAAATAAGAAAAATCTCATTATTCCAGATAGTTAAATTACAAAAGTAGCAACTGCCCCTGCGTTTAATTCTGCGCTCAGCCATTTCTGAGCATGCCGAATATTGAAGCTAGCTGTTTTAGATCCACTGTTTAGTACAATAACTACTTTCTTTCCGGTAGGAGTAATGAAAGCGGCTGAATAGAAGTCACCGGCAAAACTAGATGCAATTCTAACAGAACCAGCTGGAACAAATTTAGAGGCATGGGCAATAATATAATAACTCACATTTCTGGTTACGGTAGAACCAAAAATGTTCAGTGCGCCCTTACACTCAGTACAACCGCCAGGGGTATGCATAGATAAATCAGGGGTATTTGCTAAATTCCATCCCAACGCAACTTTACTATGATTACGTACAGAACCAATGATAACGTTTTTAATATGCCACATTAAATCTCCTCCAAATTGACCGTTTTTACCAGTCCACTGTTCTGTAAAATAAATTGCCTTATCTGGATGAGCCGCTTTAACTACTGATAAAGCACTGATATCTCCACTATACAAATGAAAGGCAGATCCATCTATATACTGCTTGGCTTCAGGGTCATTCAATATTGAAATAGGATAGTTTGGATTGTCACAATTATGGTCCCAGATAATAACTTTTGTAGTTATCTTATTCTTCTTGAAAGCTGGCCCTAAATGATTCTTGATAAAATCTGCCTGTTCAGAAGCAGACATTAAAAGGCTGGGGTTATTACCTCCGTGCTGAGGTTCATTCTGAATAGTGATGGCATCAACCTCAATACCTCTTTGTTTCATTGTCTGCAGATATTTAACAAAATAGTTGGCATAAACACTATAATATTTAGGTAGTAAAAAACCACCAATACTGCTTTGATTACTTTTCATCCATACGGGTGGACTCCAGGGTGAGCCCATGAACTTAATTGTAGGATTAATCGCTTGTATTTGTTTTATTATTGGTATAAGATCTATTGTATCCATGGAAAGAGAAAATTGATTCAACATGGTGTCCGTTTGACCAGCTGGAAGGTCATTGTAACTAAAAACAGTCTGACTAAGATCAGAAGCTCCAATACTGATTCTGAGATAAGAAATACCAATAGCATCTTCTGAGTTCCCAAACAATTCTTTCAGTAAACTCAATCTGGTCCCTGCATCCATTTGGTTAATAAGGTAAGCACTTCCTCCAGTTAAAGTATACCCAAATCCGTCTATCTCCTGAAAGCGTTGAGAGCTATCAATATCAATAACAGGATGCGCATTATTTACATTCCCTGTGAACAAAGCAATAGTCTGCTTCTTTAAAAGTACAGATTGATCAGCATTTGTAACCCAATAAAAAACAGTTTCCGTGGCCGGTGCGTCAATATTCACTTCCTGTTTCTTTGCACAGAAAAAAGAGAATATGGCTATTCCCAAAAAAGACATTTGCTTCATAAGGATAAAATTCAGATTCACGATAATTATATTTATTGAAAGAATAATAACGAATTGTTATTCCTGGATATCACCAATATTTTCTTGCCATCTTTACCCATAATCCATTTGGCATCCCGAAATTCACCAACCAATTCATTGAAAGAATTTTCTTTAGAAACAGAAACCAATTGCTTATCTATGGAAAAAGCCGTAGGATACAATCCATCATATTGTCCCTCGTAAGGTATAACACCATAAAAATTCCCACAGGCTAAATACAATGGCAGCTTCCCATTTGATAAAGAGGTAAATGAAAAAACAGGCGCAAGCTGTAATTGTTTTGGCAAGGAATGTTGAATAAACCCTCCCTTTGTATCGTTAATAAAATAGGAAGTACTCAGTGTTTCCGCTTTTAACTCCTGATAATCCTTGAATAAATCATAGAACATATACTGAACTGTTTTCCCTGCTACCTCACTGTATTTTAAATAAGCTTTTTTTAAAACAGGCAGGGCCCTTTCCAACTAAAAAAAAAAAAAAAAAGTGTATTCCTTCCCTTCTCTCGTAT
>CALEST010000433.1 GCA_937907555.1 uncultured Sediminibacterium sp. | reverse complement strand
TGGCTGGATAGTTGTACCACAGGTTAATTTTTCGTATCAAATTAATCAACTGCAACTTAGGGCAAGCCTTGGTTATGCATACAGAAATGCAGACTTTACAGAACTCTATAATAATTATAACAGAACGGGTGTAAGAAGCGGATCCATTGGTAATCCCAATTTATCAGCAGAAAAAAGCATGAACTATGAACTGGGTTTTGATTGGGCAAACAATCAGTTAGGTAAATGGTCATTTAGTTTGTTTAACAGAGATAGCAGGGATTTAATTGACTGGTCGCTCACAGCATACGCTGATATGCCCAGAAAAGAGAATCTCGTAGTTAATGGAAATTATTTTTTAGCTAAAAATCAAAACCGAATTTCTGTTTCCGGTCTCGAACTGGATTATATGCTGGAAAAGAAATTAAACGAACAAAATTCTATAAGACTAAAAACCGGATTGATCTGGCTGAGCACTGAAAGCAAGGAAGGCCCTTTAAGTTTTTATCTTTCTTCCGCCCCTAAATTTCTTGCGAATTTTGCGGCAGGAATCAAGTTGAAAAATATGGATTTCAGTTTTACAGGATTATATAAAAGCAGATCCGCACAGACTAATAACCCGCTATTGGTTCCATTGAGTAGCAGCTATTTTGTAATGAACACAAGAATTAATATTCATTTTAATAAAGTAAAACATATTGTTTTCTTACAGGCTGATAATTTGTTGAATCAATCTCTTAATGATTTTGTTGGAACCCCATTGCCTGGCAGATGGTTGCAAGGCGGTTTCCGTTTTATTTTTTAACCAGCCATTTCCTTCAGTGCGTTTACCAGCGCATCCAGTTCTTTGAGTGTGGTAAAAACATTTGGGGTAATGCGACAACCATGAACACCAGCTCCATCAATTGCTACGGTGTAAATTTTATATTTACTCAGTAGGGTAGTTGCCATGTCGGATGGTTTCATTCCCTTTATTCCCACATTGGCAATGGCGCATGAACGTTCATTGTCTGCAGGGGTATTCATCTGAATCTTTGGTAAATGGACTACCTGTTTCGTCCAGTATTGCTGCAAATATCTTAGTCTGCTTTCTTTATTTGCTGCACCAATTTGATGATGAAATTCTATTGCATACTTAAGTGCCAGATAAGTATGTACAGGATTGGTACCAAAATGATTCAATCGGTTGATGCCTTTTACAGATTCATTTTCACCCAGGAGTGGCCAAATTTTGCTCTGGTGTTTTTCCCTGATGTATAACAAACCTACTCCTAGGGGTACAGCCAGCCATTTATGCAAACTGGCTCCATAATAATCACAATTTAAATCGGGTATGTTAAACTGAAGATGTGCAATAGCATGGGCACCATCTACCATTACTTCAACGCCATATTTATGCGCCATATCACAGATTTTTTTTACTGGTAAAATCTGCCCTGTAATATTGATCATATGGCATATCATGATCAGTTTTGTCTTAGGGGTAATGGCACGCTCATACAAGGAAACGATTTCTTCATCAGAAGCTGGAATATTCGGGATAGAAAGAATGGTATTTTTAATGCCATATCTTTTGGAAACTTGTTTAAACATATCAATCATTGCACCATAATCCTGCGCTGCAAAAATGGCTTCATCGTCTTTTTGCCAGGGATAACCACTTATAATTAAATCGAGTGATTCAGTAGTATTTCTGGTTAAAACAATTTCTGTGGGATTACAACCGGTGAAGGAGGCAATCAATTCATTTTGTTCGGCTCTCTCAGAAAACTGTCTTGTTCTCATGTAGAAGGATGCATGATAGTTTACTTCCTTAATGATAGATAGGTATTTTTCCAAAGTAGGTTCCGGAAGTAAATTATAATACCCATTTTCCAGATTTATATAGTCGGTTTTTATTTTGTATAATTTCCTGATGCCAGACCAAAAGTTTTCGTCTTCTGCAATTGGAATTGAAG
>CALEST010000432.1 GCA_937907555.1 uncultured Sediminibacterium sp. | reverse complement strand
ATTGGACGATTTTTTGAATAGGGTAAAATTTCCGCAACATGCAGTAATGGTAAGGTCTTTAGAAACCCCTGCTGAATGGATTAAAGGAATTCGGAATCGGGAGGATTTAAATAAAGCAATTAATAAACTAAATATCGTGAATGCCCGTTTCTGGATTGAAACAGATATGCGGGCAATGCACAATCCAACCCGGATGGGCGTTATTGAAAAAGCAGCTAAGAAATTAGCCAAAGCCATTTTGTCGACCTGTCCTTCCTGTTCAATGCCCGGATTCGTGGTTTCTTCAGATACACGTGGATTGCCCTGTGAGCTTTGTGGATTGCCTACTCAATCCGTACTGTCTCATGTCTATACTTGTAAATACTGTCAGTTTGAGAAGGAAATAAATTTTCCATTTGGAAAGCAAAAAGAGGATCCCATGTATTGTCAGCGATGTAACCCCTGATGCGCCTTCGGTTTTTTATTGATACTTTTATTTTATGAACTGGATTATACTAATTATTGCAGGGTTGTTTGAAGTAAGTTTTGCTTTTTGTCTGGGTAAAGCAAAAGCCTCCACCGGAGTAGCAATGTATGGCTGGTATGCCGGATTCTTAATTGCGCTGACAATGAGTATGTTGCTCTTAATTAAAGCTACCCAAACGCTGCCAATTGGTACAGCCTATGCTGTTTGGACAGGGATTGGAGCTGTGGGTACAGTGATTGTTGGAATTGTTATCTTTCATGAACCTGCCAGTTTCTGGAGATTGTTTTTCATTGCAACCCTGATTGGGTCAATTTTGGGATTAAAATATATAAGTAACAGTTAATACAATATTTTTTTCAAATAAAATCAGTTTTTTAAAAAAATAACAATTTGATAATCTTTCAGAGAAGATATATGTAAAATTGCCGAAATTTTGCTGATGCGCCTGTTTGCATGTATCATTTTGTTGCTACCCTTTTTCGCAACTGCCCAAACTATTGAGAAGACCAAAGAACTGCCAAAGTCAGTAAAATGGTATGAATCCATTTCCATAAGGGGCTACAGTCAAATACGATATAACAGGCTGCTCGAAACCAATCCCAATCTTAATTGTGAGCAGTGTGACAGATCCTGGGGTGATAATGGTGGTTTTTTTATGCGAAGAATGAGGGTTATTTTCTTTGGTCAGATAGGCCCGAAAGTCTATTTCTATGTTCAACCCGATTTTGCAAGCAGCGCAGCTTCGGACAGATTGCATTTTGGTCAGATAAGAGATGCTTATTTTGACATTGGTCTGGATAATGATAATGAATTCAGATTGCGAATTGGACAAAGCAAAGTTCCCTACGGTTTTGAAAATATGCAATCCAGCCAGAATAGGATTCCTTTAGACAGAAATGATGCATTAAATAGTGCTGTAGCCAATGAGCGTGATATTGGTGTATTCTTTTATTGGGCACCCAAAGAAAAGAGAAAGCTGTTTTCAAGTTTAGTTAGCGAAGGTTTAAAAGGTAGCGGGGATTATGGAATGTTTGCATTTGGTCTTTACAATGGTCAGACAGCCAATAGTCCGGAATTAAATAACAAGCTTCATGCTGTAACCAGATTTTCATACCCGATGTTAGTCGGGAAGCAGATTGTGGAAATGGGGATACAAGCCTATAAAGGGCAGTTTGTAATTCCCAGGTCTAATTTGTCGGCTGGAGTAAAATACAAACCAGATTTAAATTATACAGATGAAAGAGTAGCTGCAAGTGTTATTCTTTATCCGAAACCTTTTGGGATTCAGGCTGAATACAATGTAGGAAGAGGACCTGCATTTAATAAGCAGACCGATTCAATTGAAGTACAATCCTTAAATGGAGGATATATTATGCTTAGTTATCTGAAAAGATTTTCAAGACAAACGCTTATTCCTTTTGTACGATATCAACAATACAATGGGGGTAAAAAGCATGAGAGAGATGCCAGAAGTTACAATGTAAAGGAATTGGAAATTGGAGCAGAATGGCAAATTAATAAAAATTTTGAACTGGTTGTTAATTATACCTTATCTAACAGGCGATATGAAGATTATATTTTGCAAAACAATCTTCAAAAAGGAAATCTGTTAAGAATTCAGGCACAGGTTAATTTTTAGTATATTGTATACTAAACGATTTCTTGGAAAAGAGGTTTACATATCAATTTACCTGGAACTTATTGGTTTGGTTAAATGCCATCTGGTTTTTTGTGGGTTTATTTGTTTTTAACTGGGAGCCAGTTTTTATTATTTTGGCTTATGTTTTTGAAACAATCGTAATTGGATTGATTGCTTTAGCTAAAATGCTCTTGATTCTCTTGTTCAGTGATGCACAGAAAAAGGAAACCCTGACCTTAATACTAAAGCAGAAGAGCACGCTTCATTCAAGTGAAGTTTTGCCAGTGAAACAAAAAGGGTGGATGCTGGCATTGTTTGGCTTTTTTGCAATGGCAATGTTTGGTGTTGTATATTTCCTTTTTATACAGGGGCAGGCGGTTTTTATTTTTAGTATGTTATCTCACCAGGATGCACATTTTCTGGATAGCCCAAGAGCAGTTGGAAAAAATTTTTCTTATTTGTTTCTGCAGAAGGACTTTATAGCTGCTTTTTCAGGAATTATTGCCTGGCATACTGCAGAATTTGTAAGGAATTTTCTATTGAATCAATCCTATAAATCTCAAACGCTTATTCCGGTATTTATCCAGCCCTGGATGCGAATTTTTGTGCAACAATTAATGGTTATAGTTGGTGGAATTTTATTCTTTGTATTGAATAATAGTTTTATGATAGTTGGGTTATTATTGATTATTCTAAAAACATTGGCGGATTCAACGATAATTCATACACCTAAAATAGTTTCAGGGAATGAAAAAGAAAACTGATTTCCCCTTTTTAATTTATCAGAACAAGAGAAAGAGCACTCTGAACTTTGTTAGTATGATTTGTTTAGGACTTTCTTTTTTTGTTTTCTATATGATTTTCCATGATCTGGAAGGATTTTTCATGGAATATAGCGAGATAGTTTATGGCTACTTAGCTTTATCATTCTTTCTGATTGCAGGCAATATTATGCTGCTGACAATGGTCTGGTTAAGCGGGCGATATGTTTTGATGATAAAGCAAATTAACCAAAATGAGCTTTTGATTTCTACCTGGTCAATTATTGGATTTCATAAATCTTTTGTTCAGGATGTACAGTTGTTAAAAGATGTAGCATTCATTAGCGGAGATGCTCATTTTTCCGGAGTGCCTAAAGTAAATGCGCCTTGGATTAAATTGATTACCAGCAAAAATAAAACACTGGTTGTTGATATTCAGGGTGAGTTTGCAAATTGGCGCTTTAAATAAAGGAAACCTAATCCAATTAATTAACTGTAATTTCAATTAATTTATGAAGTGCTTGAATAATGATGAAGTTCTAACGCAAATGGGTTTCCTGAATGCTTCCTGGGAGCTAGTTGAGAACAAAATTGTAAGGCAATTTGTGTTTAAGGATTTTAAAAGTGCATTTTCTTTTATGACTGCTGTTGCAGCCATTGCAGATAAGTTAAATCATCATCCGGATTGGACTAACAATTATAATACTGTTATTATAAAGCTAAACACATTTGATTTGGGCTGTTTAACAGAGCTGGATTTTATCTTTGCCCGTGAGATAGATCTATTGAATTAAATATATTGCAGGTTATGACTACAACCATCATTATTAGTTTGTGTGTTCTTTTATTAATGGCATATCTGTTTGATCTGAGTGCCTCTAAAACAAAAGTTCCATCTGTTATTTTGTTGCTGTTGTCCGGTTGGCTGGTTAAGCAAATATTGAATACAGTTGAAATTACCATGCCCAATTTTGCTCCATTATTACCTGTACTGGGTACAGTTGGTTTAATTATGATTGTTCTGGAAGGAGCACTTGAATTAGAGTTAAATAAGTCAAAGTTTAACTTAGTAAAGAAATCTGTTTTGGTGGCATTCATCCCGATGATTGCTCTTTCTTTTTTCCTGGCATTTCTTTTTTATTATTTCCAGGGAGTAAATTTTAAAGATGCGTTTATTAAAAATTCTGCTTTTGATAACCATTTTGGA
>CALEST010000431.1 GCA_937907555.1 uncultured Sediminibacterium sp. | reverse complement strand
GAACTATTTAGACTTTATTGCCTTGATTAATTTTGCATTTCGCTTATCCGCTCTGGCATTTTGCAAAGAAATGACAGCCCAGATTGCCGCAGGTATCCATCCTATTAAAGTAATCTGAAGAATAAAACAGATAAAGGCTGTAAATATCCTCCCTCTCAGAAAAAAGGAAAGCGCGGGAAAGAAAATAGCAATGAGTGTCATAAACAGTATTCTTCCATTGTTAATGGATTGAATATACCGATAATTAACAAATCAACACACCCCTTTGCGAATCATTTAATATTATTTTATATCTAATTCAAACACACCATCTGTTATTTTTCTTATGCTCGTTGCATTGAAGGTCCCATCTGACTTTTTCAGAACTGCATCAAAATAGAAACTCCCTTTAATTTTAGTGCCTGTATTAGACTCAATAATGATTTTACCATTCTTTACATGATCCCAACTGGTAAACCATTGATCATAACCATTGCCATTCCATTTATTGTATTCGGCACTTGCCAGGTATTCCTTATTGGAAACATGTACAGGATCAAAATCATAAGTACCCGGTTTCCAATCTGCCGCAGTAAGAACTTTACCACTAAAGGGCATTAATGTCAATATAATTGTCTCTTTCCTGTCGGCAGGCTGGCCAACAACCTGTAACATCTTGGTAGAACTAATATACTTTACCATTGTATATTCTAATGCCGCTTTTGGAAATGCCTGGTTATCAATTTTAGCTGAAAACGGACTGGTTTCTGCATTGATATTGTTGGACGTGCCACTGTTGCTTTTTGTACATGCACCTAAAAAAATAAAAAAGCCAAAAGAAATCAGGCAAGCTTTTAGATAATTGTATTTCATTTGTAAACATTTAATATTCTGGCAAAATACCTTCATTAAAAAACGTCGGACAATGGGCTGTTCAGCCCATTTTTCATAAGACTGAAAATTGTATTTTGCAACTATCAAAAAGTCAACCTTTTCCCTTTATTCGGCAGTCAATTTTTTCTTTGCTGTCTTATTGCCCGGCTATAGTTTATTAATAGGCGACAGTACCATATTTTACCTGATTTACCTGTATTGGTGGCAAGAGCTATTAGCATCGGCCATTGAAGGGATTTATTATGCAAAAAACCGGGAAGCCTATCCGGAAATTTCAACCAATCCGTTTTGGGCCAGACTATTTCTGTTATTCGTGTACTTTGTATTCATCATTATATTCTTTGGCCTGGTAAGTGATTGGGGAAACGACCAGCGCATCAAAAAAAATCTGGAAATCTTTTTCTTCAGAGATATTTTTTTTATGATAAATATGGTAGGATTGGTATTGAATGACTGGTTGCATAAAAAGACTGCTGCACAAAAACTTATCATCAGCAACGATCCGTTCAAGGGGAGAATGATGGTGATGCATATCTCCATTATTTTAGGAGGCTCTACCTTATTTATAGGTAATACTGCATGGGCGGGATTCCCATTTCTTTTAATAAAAGCCTTTCTGGACTACAAACAAAATAAAATGAATATACAGGAAGGAAGCAATTAAATCCACCCCTTGTGTTTGGCTTTTGACAATAGCTCGGTCCGGTTTTGAGCCTGTAATTTTCTGTAAATATTTTCAATATGTCTTTTTACCGTAAATGCAGAGATAAACAAGAGTTCAGCAATTTGTTTATTCGTTAGCCCGGTACTTAAATTTTCCAAAATTTCCTTTTCTCTCAAAGAAAGCACATCTTCTTCAGGTTTCAACTGATTTGCTGGCACCGCATTGCTGTATTCTTTAAGTACGCGCAAGGCTTTTGCCGCAATAGAAGGCGACATGACTGCTCCCCCGTTCATGGTATCAATAATTGTTTCGTAAACCTTATCGGCCTTGGTCTCTTTTAAAATATAACTATCCGCTCCTGCTTTAATGGCATTGAAAATAGAATCATCATCTTCGTAAATGGTAATCATCACAATCTTAATATGAGGATACTCGTTTTTTATCAGTCGTGTTGCTTCAATTCCATTCATGACTGGCATTTCAATGTCCATCAATATCATATTAACAGAAGCATCTGACTGAAGCAGCTGAAGCATTTCAAAACCATTAGCAGCAACGAATTGAATACCAATATCAGGGAAATCATTCAGTTTCTCCTTTAAAGCTCTTTGAGCCGACACATTATCTTCTACAATAGCTAATTTAATTATTTCCATGATACCTGTATTTGAAAGGAAGTCCCCTCCCCATTATTAGAAATCATTTTATAAGTGCCATTCAAGTTTTGAATTCTCTGTTTTACACCTGCAATACCATAGGATTCATTCCCTTCGGAATCATTATCAAAACCCTTTCCATTATCTTTTACCAAAAGGCTCATACGCTTATCGTTGCACTCAATATCAATCCAGATATCAGTAGCTTCTGCATATTTTATTGCATTATTTATTAGTTCCTGTATTACCCGGAAAACATTAACGGCAATATTAGAATCAATCACTTCGTTGTTGCTGTAACGGCAATCAAAATGAAAACGGATCAAGTCTTTAGCTTCCCCGGCTGCGTTTATGAAATTCAATACCTTATTTCTGAAATCAGACAGTTGAATTTCATCCGTATGAAGCATCCACAGTGCGTTCCTGAGTTCCAATAATGCATTGTCTGTATACTCAGAAAGCGAATCTATCCTTATCTTTTTGTCCTCCTCCAAACCAGAAGCAGATGCTTTAAGCTGATCGGAAACAGAGGAAATTAAAGTGAGGTGTGCGCCAAGACTATCGTGCAGATCTCTGGCAATGGAAAGTCGCTGCTCTTGCATCGTTTTTTGAATCCCGATTCTAGACAACACAAACTGGTGTTCAAATTCCTTGTACATCATGGCACTCCTAACCGCTACCAATCCATAAACAAAAATCATGAACACAGGCATCACAATTAAATCCAAGGAAATTTGAGAAATATCAAAAAAGCTATGGGATATAATCAGGATCAATAAAAAAAGCAATACATTAATAAATATTAAAGCAACAAATTCTTTTGCCCAGGCTTTTTTAATCCGGGTTTGATGATAAAAAGGATCGCCGGAATCTAACTGAAGCTTGCTGGCAAACAACCAGGCTTTTGTACAATAAATCAATGTATTGATTAAGGTAAAAAGGTTGATTATATTAAAAATCAGAAAATTCCCCTGATTAATCTGCTTAATCACAATAGCATTATCATACTCACCTGAAAAAACATAATAAATACCAAATAAAAAGGAAAACAAAGCAGGAATCTGACTCAGGTATATCCCTTTTGTTACGTTATATCCCAATAAGTTTTTTACATAATAGTATACAAGGGGAGCAAACAAATGCGGTATACAAAAAGTAAAAAAGATAACAGGAACCAGCTTTTCATTTTCCGGATAAAAAATAAACAGATTAATAAAAAAAGTGGCAATTACTGAAAAGAAAATCATGAAGTAAGCAAGTCTTACTTTAAACACTTCTCTTTTATTCAACAGCGTAGGTAATGCCAGTAAAAACAAGATAATGGCTGCTGAAATATTAAGATAATAAACAAAGGGATCCTGATAATGCATCTTGTAAAATACAAATAGTTTTATTGAAACAGGATTACGGCAGAACTACCATCCAGTAACAGTTGATTTCCTTTCAGGGAAGACCTATTGCGCATTGACGCAATTTTCCACTCACCTGCAGGCAGTTCAATTGTTTTGGCGGTTACATTCCCATTGTAACCCACCCAGATTTTTTTCCAGCTATCCCCCACGGCCGCTCCGTTTATTGTATAGCCAATAACCCCTTCAGGCAAATATTCCTGAAATACCAGGTGCTGTGCAATTTGCTGAGCAGAAGTCATTCTGAATGCAGGATGCGCTTTTCTCAATTGAATCAAAGACTGAATGTATTGATAACTTGCGTAGTTCCTGGTCTTAAGATTCCAGTTAATGGCATTGATACTATCCCCACTGTTAAAAGAATTCTCAACGCCATATTTGGTTCTTAAAAACTCAGAACCTGCCGTTAAAAAAGGAGTACCCTGTGCAGTTAATACTATCGCATAGGCCAATTCGTGCATTTTTACCCTTTGCTGCTCTGAAGCTTCTTTATAAGATAGAGCAATTTTATCCCAGAGAATATGATTGTCGTGACAGTCAGCATAATTTATTAATCCTGCAGGACCGGAAGTATAGGGTCCTTTGGAATAATTCACCAGGTTATATTTTATTTGAGGATGCTTACCTGCAGCAACTACTCCAAATTTTACAGATTCTGCATTGGTTAATTTTCCCGTTGCAAAACCCCTGTCGTCAATATTGAATACACTGCCTTTGATACCATCTCGCATATCGTCGCTAAAAACTGCTACGCCATTCAGCCTGGCTGCATTTTGCTTCAAGGCTTTTAAACTGTCGGGCAGTGGCGATCCCCCCGCTGTCCAACCTTCTCCATATAAAATAATAGAAGGTTTTAACTTTCTTAAGGTATCTGCAATCAGATTCATCGTTTCAATATCGTGAATACCCATAAGATCAAATCGAAAACCATCCACATGGTATTCCTTTACCCAATACAATACACTTTCAAGCATAAATTTTCGAAACATGGCTCTATCACTGGCTGTTTCATTGCCACAGGCACTTGCATCCGAAAAACTTCCGTCGGGTCGTTTGCGGTAATAATAGTCAGGAACAAATACATTAAAATTGGATTGCTGGGTTAAAGCTGTATGATTGTACACTACATCCATAATAACCCTTAATCCATTCAGGTGAATCGTTTGAATGGTCTGCTTTAATTCTTTAATACGTTGCTTACCATCCGAAGCACTGGTACCATAAGAACCTTCCGGAATATTATAGTTAACGGGATCATATCCCCAGTTGTATTGGTTGTTCTTTGTTTCGTCAACACTGTTGTAATCGTAAAAGGGCAATAAATGAATATGGGTTACGCCTAATTCTTTAATATGTGAAAGTCCGGTTGATAAACCTGCAGCATTTTTAGTTCCCGTTTCTGCCAGCCCCAGAAACTTGCCTTTGTTTTTGATGCCACTATTCGGATGAATGCTGGCATCTCGCACATGTAATTCATAAATAATGGCATCGGTCTGTGCATTTTTAGCAGAGAACCGGGGGGATTGATCCTTTGCCCAACCTACCGGGTTGGTTTCTTTTAAATCAACCACCTGTGCACGCAATCCATTGGTACCACAGGCTTTGGCATAGGGATCAAGGGCTTCTGCACTCCAGGCTCCATTCATGTTTACCTGAAAAGTATAATAATGGTCTTTGATGTTTTCGGCGACGGTGATTTGCCAAACGCCGTTCAATTTTTTTTCCAGTGCTGCTGTGCGATAAGAGTTGCCGCCTGAATCCGATTTATAAAAATTGATTCGGACCGCTGATGCAGTTGGAGCCCAAATCTTAAAAGTAGAAGCCTTAGGGGCATAAGTCAAGCCTAAGTCGTTACCGCCATAAACAGGATAATTGGCAGTTGGGTCTTGCGCTACTAAACGGGTAGCAAAAATCAAAAGGAAAAAGAGAAAATAGTTTTGCATAATTACTGAAAGTATAAATAAGCGAGACAACCAACCAACAGCCACCCGAAATAATATTCAGGTTGTTATTTTTAAGATTGGCATTATTCATAAAAAATAATCGATTTGGGTGCAGCTTTTGAATTACGGTGTGTCTGGCTTGGGTCCTTTAGCCAGTATCTTTCTTGTTAATCCGGGGAACCAGCGTTGCAAACCAACAATGATTCTGCCATGGGTAGTAAACACATAATTGCGCTTTCGCTTCAGAATGGCCCAAACCATTACTTTGGCAGCTTTGTCCGTTGGCCACATTAAATTGGAGGGCCGTGGATCTGGTCGATCCGGATGCCAAACCCCTTCATTGTCTATGCGTGCTATTTCAGATACTACGAACCCCGGATGCAAAACAGTACAACTCACCCCTGTACCCATTAATTCCAATTGTAGTGTAAGTCCTATGGAATGTACCGCTGCTTTAGACGCACCGTAAGCACCTATATGCGGATTGGGAAGAAACGCTCCTACACTCCCCACCAATCCAATTCTTCCCTGTGTTTGCTTAAGATATGGCAAGGCATGTTTTACAGTGAGTGCAAGACCTGTAACATTCCCTTGTAATTGCCTGCTCCAATCGGCTGCCGATAATTGTTCAATACTGCCAAAAACACCAAAGCCTGCATTGGCAATAGCAATATCTATTCTTCCCCATTGTGCTATAATAGATGCAACGGCCGCTTCGATAGACTTTTCATTCATAATATCAACCGGTACTACCAATGCTTCCCCGCCTTTTTGATGAATTTCCTGTGCAATGCTTTCCAATAGTTCTTTTCGCCTTGCAGAAAGCACCACTTTATATCCCTGCGCTACCCATTCAAAAGCCATTGCTTTACCTATACCAGATGATGCTCCGGTTATCCAGACTACTTTGTTTTTGGAATCGGTCATAAGGATGGCATTTTTATTGTTTAGGCAAAGTTGGGTTTGCCGCAAGTGCAACCCCCATCCAATACAAAATTATAAATGGCATGCCTGGTATAAAGAAAAGGAATAAAAATTCAAACCCTTTTGGCAAGTTCATTTCGGTAAAATAAATAACCCCAGCGGATATAATACCCACCAAGCTTAAAAACAAGGTTAAAACAGGACTCCATAATTTTGACAGACCTGATTGGTATAATTGAATAGAAAGCCAACTGATTAATGAAAATTGTAGCACCCGGCCCAAAACAACACCATTTATAACACTTACATTGTCATAATTTTTATTGAAATCTTCTAACTTTTTTCCCTCGGCAATCCAACCAGCCAAGGCCTCCGGATATAAATAATGATGCGTAAACTCCCAGACCAATTCAATTAACACCATCAAAAAAATAGATGTCATAATATACTTAGACAATCTGTCTGTTTTTACAACATTTAATTTAATATGTAAAAAATAGAATACGCTAAATAGAAAGGCACCCATAAATAAGAAAAAATAACGCAAATGTTCTCTCTCAGGATGATCGAGCATAGCAAGACTCAAATCAGGAGGCGCCAGCATTCCAATTATTCCAACAATCGGACTTGCCATTAACAACAAGGGGAATGCCATTTTATTGCTGGCATATTTTAAAACAACCAAAGAAAATACAAAGGTAAATACCGACCATATCAGTATATAGGTCGTAATTGGATTCATTGCTTGATATGGTGAATGCTTTCCCAATAAGGCTCCAAATAGAAAAGGAAGTAGAACCAGAAAAAGCCTTAATAGGCTATTTACTTTATTTGTGTTCATAATCATAATGAATTGCCTTTATATCGAGGATCAAAATCAACCATCCACTCAATTCCAAATTTATCCCTGAACATACCAAAGTAAGAACCCCAGGGACTATCCCCAATTGGCATTTCAACTTGTCCGCCACGGGAAAGGCTATTAAACAACCGGTCAGCTTCTTCCCTTGATTCAGCTCCAATTGAAATCTTACTTCGGGTTTCATTTAGATTGTGAACGCCCAGTGCTTCTGGAGTATCACTTCCCATTAATACATTGCTCTTGCCGATGGGCAAAGCAATATGCATAATCTTATTGGCTTCCTTTTCTTTAGCAATGCTTCCTTCAAACTCCATATCCTTGAAGCGCATGACCATTGCAAATTCACCACCAAAAGCGGAACGGTAAAACTCAAATGCTTCTTCTGCATTTCCATTAAAATGGATATAAGGATTAATTTGTGCCATAAGATTGATGTTGGTTTATGAGGGAGTATTTATTCAGTTATTTCTTTCAACTTCGCTAATGCCTTTGGATAATGATTGTTGAAATAATCCAGGTATTCATCAATAACGTCAATATCAACAGTTACTGTGGTAACACCTTCTATTTCATGAAAAGAATAATTTTCATGGCCGCCAGCCCACTTTTCAACCAGCTCGCCCGTAGTTACTTCTTTGTCTCCATCAATAAAGCCATAATGGTGTATAGATACAAATTGTGCCGGCTGATGTTCTCTGATTTCTGAAACCATACCACCTCTCTTTCCATTTTCATCCACCCCTACAAAATAGATCTTACTCCCTTTTTCCCAGCTACCTTCAAAAGTAGATGTTGGATTAAAAACCGAAGTCCATCCCTGATAGGTGGAAATATCTTTCAAGCCGAGCATCGTTTCGTACACTTTTTGTGCAGAAGCATGGATCTGTTGTTTGAATTGTAGTTTTTGCATGACAAAGTGGGGTATTGAACTTAAATGTACAATTCAAATGGGAGAATGTCAATACAGAATACAGGAGCGGTTTTTATTATTGATTTAAGATAAGCCCGAATTGATGTTATTTAATTGCCGACTTCAAGGAAAAGGCATTATAAACTATCTTAACTACAAATGGAAAGTGTACTGAGTATACGCATTACCATCCCTAATTATTAATACTTGTGGAGTATTTTCATTAATGAGAAACTGGACATTAGCTTCTGTATTATACTCGTAAAACACGAGTCCGTTATATAAAGTTTTAACAACACTAACAACTTTGTATACATCAATAAGTACCCAATCAGTATTTACTACTTTGCGTTGTTCTAAATACTTTTCAATTTTATTCTTCGAAAATTTAAATCTGAATTGATTAACAAGCATTTTATACCCTTCAGGATTCGTAGAATTTGTAAAAGTAGTATACTGGTTAAATGTTGAAGTAAACTCTTTAATATCTGATGAATTAGCATTGTTATTTAAGTTATTCCTAGTGTTCGCTTCTTGTGTCGCTCGATTTTCCTGGGTTTTCCTGCGTCCATTTTCTGCTAATCTTGCCAAGCTATTGGTTGATTCCCTCCCTTCAAATACAAGGTCACCATTATTTTTTCTGCCTTGATAGAGCGTAAGTGCCATACAATAATCGTTGCCGCCACATGACACCACACCATCAACTTTATTCAATTCTGCCTGAAAAACAACATGATCCGCAAGACCATCTCCGGTGATATCGCCAATTGCCAGCGCACCGTAGTTCAATTCCCTGTCTTTAGTATTGTCTGAGCTTGGCATTTTTAGACTTGGTTTTCCGAGTTTTTGGCTACAGCCAAATACCTGTGGATAGCCCCCCAACGAAGCAACCACATCCTGTAATCCGTCGTTATCTACATCACTAACCAATAAAGGAGATCGGTACATTTCAGAAGGATTACTTCCAACCGGTATTTCGGTAAGCTCAAATTCCTTATTGCCCTTATTTATATAACACAACATTTTGTACGCCTTTTTGCAAATTGCAAAAATGTCGGCTTTGCCATCACCATTTACATCAGCCACAGCTACACTTTCTACATCATATGGCGCTTTTAGATTTATTTTTTGCAGTGGCTTATTTTGTACTTGTATTTGTAGATTTTTTGTCAAAGGCATTAATTGTATTTCAATGCCATCATACAAATTATTGCCTGCTGCTGTTCTCACAAAATCCACACTACCATTACCATCCAAATCACCTATACCCCCTAAATATTCGGGGCCAACATTGGTGCCAATCCAAAAACCCATTTTATCCTTCTCTAATTTGTCAGTAGGATAATGGGTAAATGACGCCTTTCCGTTGTTTAGAAAAATTCCACCCGGCGCAAGTATATCCATATTACCATCTGAATCATAATCGTGCAGCACAAAATTATTAATACCCAACTTACCCAGCCATATGCTTACATAATAATTTTTTCTTTCTAACATCAGCAATTGCAGTGAGCTGTCTGCAAGATTAAGCACAATAAGGTCGGTTTTTTTATCTGCATTTAAATCGGCTGCAGCTACCATAAGGCCCTTGCCATTAGCGGCTAATGCCAGCCTTGTATACCGTGATGCCCTAGGTGTTCCATCACCATAGTACATGTCTATATATCCAGCTTCATTGTAACTGGTTAGTACATCGTTAAATCCATCTCCATCAAGATCAATGATTTGCTGTCGGTTTGGCCAATCGGTATAACTGCGCCGTGAATTGACAGCCCAGTAACCTCTGTCCATTAATTTTGTATCATCAATTGATGCAGTGCCACCTGCCACTCCGGTAATTAAACCACCAACAATCGGCTTATTGGCATTTTCAAGGTTATTGTTAGAGGAATTACTTGTACCAGTCTTAGCAGTAGCATTCTGCTTTTTACTGTAATCGCTTTTAACCAATAAAGGTTGTATATCTTTTAGTCTGATGGTAGTATAAGAGGTCCTGTAATTGGTGTCCACTTTGGGCCAAAGCAATTTGTTTTGCCGGGTTACAAATACAGGTATGTTTCTTCCATCGTCCAAAGCATTATAGGAAGCACCCACAATACCCATTTCTGGCAATTCCAATTTAAACCAGTTTATTGGATTGGGGTATCTATTATGCCCAATTACACCAGTCCAGCATTCGCCTTTTTCATTGGCCACTATTAAACCAGCATCAGATACCGCGAGACAAGTATAATTACCTGGCTTAGGTGGCTTTGCTCCAGCACTTGCACCGTTTATCTTGTAATAAAAAGAGTCGGTTAATGCACCTTTTTGCACTTTTGTAATTAGGTTAAATTCGTAGCCGCTTCCATTGGCAGCTACCACAGATCCCTTTAGGTCTCCTTCTATTTCAAATGTTCCATTAATATGTATATTGTAATTGGTAATACGGCCACCAGGCTTACTAATACAGCTTACATATAATTCCTTTTCTGGGCCAAATGCTGCAATAGGTGTGCCTGGCATTTCAACAACTTTTTCGCTTTCTTCTACAATTTTGTTACCCTCTCTTTCCAAATAAGCTGTAATGAATTTATTACCCCTGGCCCACATAACCATTGGGCCGGAACGGCCTGAGTAAGGTAGCACTTGTAATAATTTACGATCTGGTTTTGGGGTGAAAATGTATGGCTCCTCCCGGGTAATGGCATTTTTATAAATTACGATGCGACCATCAGTTGTTTCGTAACCACCACAAAATATCCCTGGACTATCTTCAAACACTTGCACGGGTGCGGCAAAATCAGAAGGCGGTGGTTGTAACTGTTCTAATTTGCCAGTTGTATCTATACGGTACAAGGCATAATTAGCCGTGGTAATGTATAATCCATCTGGTAGCGCTTTATAAGCAGGCAATATTGCCTGTGCATGACCAAATGTAAATGATACAGTTAAAACTAAACTAACAATTAGTAAACGAAAGTTTTTTAGTAAAAACATTGAATAGTATTGATTTTGGCATAATATTTTTCTTTGTTTATGAGGGAAGGTTATTCAATTATTTCTTTCAACTTTGCTAATGCTCTTGGATAGTGATTGTTGAAATAATCCAGGTATTCATCAATAACGTCAATATCAACAGTTACTGTGGTAACACCTTCTATTTCATGAAAAGAATAATTTTCATGGCCGCCAGCCCACTTTTCAACCAGCTCGCCCGTAGTTACTTCTTTGTCTCCATCAATAAAGCCATAATGGTGTATAGATACAAATTGTGCCGGCTGATGTTCTCTGATTTCTGAAACCATACCACCTCTCTTTCCATTTTCATCCACCCCTACAAAATAGATCTTACTCCCTTTTTCCCAGCTACCTTCAAAAGTAGATGTTGGATTAAAAACCGAAGTCCATCCCTGATAGGTGGAAATATCTTTCAAGCCGAGCATCGTTTCGTACACTTTTTGTGCAGAAGCATGGATCTGTTGTTTGAATTGTAGTTTTTGCATGACAAAGTGGGGTATTGAACTTAAATGTACAATTCAAATGGGAGAATGTCAATACAGAATACAGGAGCGGTTTTTATTTATTGGGCTTAAGAATAAGCCTGAGTGAACTGTTTTTGGTTAAATAAGACCAGGCCCAGTTGATGAAAATGATCAGTTTGTTTCTGACAGTCAGAATTAACATCAAATGCAAAAACATCCAAACCAGCCATGCAATATATCCTTTGAATTGAATGAATGGCAAATCTACTACTGCTTTGTTTCTACCAATGGTAGCCATAGCCCCTAAGTCTTTGTATTCGTATTCTTTTAAAGGCTTATTCCGGTATTCGTTTCTAAGATTTTGACTCAACAGTCTTGCCTGGTTAATGGCAACATTGGCTACCTGAGGATGTCCCTTGGGATAATTAGGAGTAGTCATTAAGGAAATATCACCAATTGCATAAATATTCTTATAGCCGTCAATTTTATTTTGTCTGTTTACCTGTATTCTGGAATTGGCAATCCATACTTTTTCATCCAACCCTTCAATACGATTTCCTTTGATACCAGCCGCCCAGATTAATGTTGATGCAGCAATGGTTGCCCCATCAGAGAGGGTTACTGTTGTTCCATCATATGATTTTACAAAAGTTTCTGTTATCAAATGAACTCCCAATTGAATTAAATATTCACCAGATGCTTTACTTGCTTTGGCACTCATAGTGGTTAAGGTTCTGCTACTTCCTTCAATTAAATAAATACTGAATTGTGAAAAGTCAATGCCCGGATAGTCTTTGGGTAAAATGTATTTTTTTATTTCCGCGAAAGCGCCGGCCAACTCTACTCCTGTTGGACCAGCTCCAACAATGACCAGATTGAGTAAGGCCTTCCTACTTTCTGTATCTGCAGTAAGAATGCGCTCAAATACCGTAATGATATGATTTCTTATAGCAATGGCATCATAAGTAGACTTGAGGGTAAATGCGTTTTGCTCAATAGATTGATTATTGAAAAAATTGGTTGTGCACCCTGTAGCAATCACCAGATAATCATACTGAAAATCACCAATGGTAGTGGCAATTTTATTGCTTTCCGGATAAAGCTTTGTTACTTCCGCCAACCGGATCTGAATATTAGAATTACCCTTGAATACAAAGCGCAGGGGAAATGAAATACTGGATGGTTCAATTTGTGAAGTAGCTACCTGATAAAACAAGGGTTGAAACTGGTGATGATTTAACTTGTCAATTAAGGTAATGTCAAAATACTTTTTATCGGCTATTTTGGCAAGTTCAAGACCTGCAAAACCAGCACCTAATATGACGAGTTTCTTTTTCAACTATAGAAAAGTTAATCATTTATTTGATATACTTTGTCCACCATCTTTTAGACAAATCGATAATAGTAGAAATTTCAGCAGATAAAGTTCCCTTGTATTCATCTGAAATAGATTTGAATGTGCTTGATAAGCTATGAGATGCTAATTTCTGATACTGAATATTGCTGTTAGGCTCTTTCTGTTGGTTTTTAAAAAAGTGCTGAATTCTTTTCAAAACATACCCATAGTTCAGATTTGCATCACGATCATTAAGCTCTTCAAGACATAATATAATCAGACCCATTCCTTTTTCTTCCCGACCAGCAAAGTAATACGCCAATCCAACTTCAATAGCTTCTTCAACATAATAATCATATTTGGGTACTGACTCTACAAATTCTGCCAAATGTTTCATTGCTTTTTCAGAATTATTCAACATAGCATATGATTGAGCGATGAGTGCATTTGCCATTACTAAATTCGCCTCGGTCGTCCCTGTATCAATATTATTTTTTGTAAAATGTAAGCCATAAAACTGAACTGCCTTTTCATATTCCTCTAATGCAATTAAAGATTTGAGATAATACAAATTAAACTTTGCAATTTGCTCTAATTCAGACTTTGAAATTGTTGTAGGATATGAGATAATTACGCCATTAGAATTATAAGTTGTTGCCGACTCAACTTCCCTCCGCTTGTCCATCACCTCATCTAAAGACTCAAAAGATTTTTCAATTGCAGATAAAGCATTTTTAAAATTATAATCTATGGAATACTGAAGTACAACAGCACTATAAAATGAAATTGTTTTTTGGGTTTGAACTTTTAACGTATCTAACAATCTAATACGGAGATAATTATCATATACTGCTTTTGAAGCTTTTTTAATCTCCCTTTGTTCAGCTTTAATTTCACGTAAAGACCGAAAGCCCATTTGAGAATAGTCCGAAAAGGATGATGAAGCGCTATTGGATTTTCTCTTCTCCATATCGTTCTTATATGCATTAGCATCAAATGTATACCCCCCTCCTGAAAGCTGTCTAACACCGGGCTGTTGTGCTGTTAAATTGAAACTAGCAAATAATAAAAACAACAAAAGGAATTTACTCAATCTTCTTTCCATTTTTATCAATTTTAAAATATTCATCTCCAACAGTAACAGACACTTTCCCATTTTTAAATGAAGAAACTTCATCATACTGAAATGGAATTATCAGCTTTCCTGTTCTATCAATGAACCCCCACTTA
>CALEST010000430.1 GCA_937907555.1 uncultured Sediminibacterium sp. | reverse complement strand
TGAAAACATCTTAAGGAAATAAATTGGCTTCCACCAGTTCGCAAATAATATGACCGATCATGATATGACTCTCCTGAATTCGGGGTGTATTCTTAGAAGGGATATCCAACAGGAAATGGGAGCGTTCTCCTAGTTTACCACCGCCGTTTCCGGTGAAGCCTACAGTGATGATATTTTTGGCTCTTGCGGTTTCAAAAGCTTTTACAATATTGGGAGAGTTGCCGGACGTGCTTAGGCCAATTAAAATATCTCCTTCTTGCATGGTCCCATCCACCAGTCTGCTATACACTTCGTCATAACCATAGTCATTGGCTACTGCTGTTAAATAAGAGCTGTTACAGTGCAAAGCGTCAGAAGGCAGTGCCGTTCTGTTTTTATAGAATCTTCCTGAGAACTCAGCTGCTAAATGCTGTGCGTCAGCTGCGCTTCCTCCATTGCCACAAAACTGTACTTTATGTCCGTTCTTAAAGGCAGTAGTTATTACATCTACAACGCCGGCAATCTGTTCCAGCAATGCAGTGTTGCTCAACAGGTTTTGTTTCACCTGTATGGATTCGGATATAATATGGTTGATTTTGTGTAACATCTGTTGAATTATTTGGCAAGATCAACAATTGATTGAACCAATTGATCCCATTGGTATTTTTTCTTTCCCTTGCGAAGTTCCTGTAAATAATGGTCTTCGCCCTGCAAATATAATTCTTCAATACCGGCTGCAATACTTTCCGGGTTGGGTTCTGCTACTAAACCACTTTTATCGGCCAGAATCATGTCGGGCAATGCCCCAACATTGGTTACCAGCATAGGTTTTTCAAAGTGATAGGCAAGCGGTGTTACTCCACTCTGAGTTGCATTCCGATAGGGCTGAATCACAAAATCGCAGGCATTCAGGTAATATTGTACCTGTTCTGTAGGGATGAAATTGGTGAAGCAATAAATACAATCTGTTAATCCTAATTTGGTAATCAGGTTTTGATAGGTCTCTGCTTCGTCATAAAACTCGCCGGCAATCATTAGTTTAACCGGAGCTGCGCCGTTGGCTTCGTTTTTAAGCTTCACCAGCTGCATGGCTTTTAATAAAAGATCCAGCCCCTTGTATTTTCTGATAAATCCAAAAAACAATACAATCCTTTCCTGAGCGGGTAATCCCAGCTGCTTTCTGGCAGCTTCTTTGGTCATAATTGATCCAAAATTGTCGTACAAAGGGTGGGAGCAGGTGAGGGATTTTTTATTTGTAAATGTTACCAGATCCTGATGCACTTTTTTACTCATGGTAATAAATGAGTCCACTGCGCCAATAAAGTATCGGGTGAACCATTTGTCTCCGAAACGCTTCTCGTGTGGAATAATATTGTCCGCAATGCAGACTACTTTGGAAATTCCATTCCAGCGAATGATGCGAAGAATAGTTCCAAGGCAAGGTCCCATAAAGGGCAACCAGAATCTTACCAGAATCAGCGGCACTTTTTTTCTTGCAATCACAAAGCCCATCCAGATCCAGTTGAATGGATTGATGGAATTAATTTTTACGTGTATGGTTAAATCGGTTGGTGCAGGATCACTGCTGTATTGCGATTTGCCGGGAAATAAAAAAGAAGGATATTGCAATGAGAAAGTATAAATGGTAACAGTATAACCCTGAGCCTGAAATTCCCTTGCTAGTCTTTCATTAAAAGAAGCAATGCCACCACTTCTGAAAGGCCAGGTGGTTCCTATTAAAATCAGCTCTTTTTTCATGGGCTGTTATCAGGCTTCTTCCAAACCCAGTTTTTCTTCAATTAAATACACATTCCTTTCAGATGCATTGCGGGCAACCAGTTCGGCCACAAAACCTGTCAGAAATAGTTGCATACCAATAATCATGACAGCAAGTGCAATATAGAATGCAGGTTTGTTGGTAATGCCTACTTCAGGGTCCAGTATTTTGGCCACCATTAAATAACCACTGGTAATAAAACCAATCAAAAAAGCTAGTGTTCCGTACAGACCAAAGAACTGCATGGGTTTTTTACCAAACTTGCCCAGAAACATAATGGTTCCTAAATCTAAAAATCCATTGATAAAGCGATCCCAGCCGAATTTGGTAGTACCATATTTTCTGGGTCGATGCTCCACCACTTTTTCCCCGATTTTCCGGAAGCCGCTCCACTTGGCCAATACTGGGATATAACGATGCATTTCTCCAAAAACCTCAATACATTTCACCACTTTCTTTCTGTAGGCTTTCAACCCACAATTGAAGTCGTGCAATTTAATGCCGGAACTCTTTCTGGCTACGGCATTGAACAATTTGGAAGGAATATTTTTGGTTAGGGTATTGTCGTAGCGTTTCTTTTTCCAGCCACTCACCATATCGTACCCGTCTTCAATAATCATTTTATAGAGTGCCGGAATTTCGTCGGGAGAGTCCTGCATGTCTGCATCCATCGTGATCACTACGTCACCTTGGGCAGCTTTGAATCCTTCATTCAATGCAGCCGATTTTCCATAGTTCCGCTGAAATTTAATGCCTTTGATATTCGGATTCCCCGCGGCAATGGTTTGAATCACTTTCCAGCTATCGTCCCTGCTACCGTCGTCTATCAACAATACTTCATAACTATAGCCGTGCTGATCTACAACCGATTTAATCCAACTGCACAATTCAGGCAGGGATTCTTCTTCATTAAACAGAGGTACTACAATGGATAGCTGCATGCAATATTATTAATCTTCAAATTTTTCTTCCTTACGGATGACTAAAGTAAGCAAAAGCGACTTTACGAAATCCCAAATTAATCCTAAACCTGTTCCCATGATGATTTCCTTGAAGCCGGTCTTTTTCATGCTTTCTGCAGAAACTGCAACCTGTTTTTCAATATCTTCTTCCGATGCACCGAATTTTTCCATCATGGCTCTGGTTTTTTCCAAACCTATCTGAGCAGATTTTTCGGTTAGTGTTTCATCAATTAAATTGTACAAAATATAAGTAGCAACTGCAATGATTAAGGCAGCAACAGCATAGGCTAAAAAATTGAACTTTAATCCTTCCTGAAAACTAAGGTAGCCGCCGTTTTGCTTTCTAATAGCGAATCCACCCAGCAACAAGATGATAATCATGTAGGGGATGAATGTTGAGGCAAACATTACATTGGTAAAAGTAGTAACGTCTACAGCCCAGCTGCCATACATTAAAAGAACAGCAGATAAGCCGCAGATAAGGCCGTATTTGGCACCTTCATTAATTAGATTTGCTTTCATAAAATAATTTATTGGTTGGTGGTTAATTGTCCGTTGCAGAAAGTTCCCCAAACTTTTCCTTGTAATGCTTTGTTCAGAAATGCATTGTTATGTGATTTGCTTTTCACATTTTGTTTTTCTAAAGCACTCTGTTTTTTTCGGTTGTAAAGGGTGATTTCCGCAGCAGCGTTTTCCTGAATATGAGTAACCGGAATGCTAAAAATATTACGGGCATTCAGTGAAAATAATTCCACCAATCTTTCATTGCTTATTTCAGGGAACAATTCGTTGAAAGCAGCAAATACGCTTTCCAGGGCATTCATGCCAAATTTGGCATATTCAAATTCACAGGTCTTGTGATCCCAATCCTGAGGGAAATGATGCGATGCCATACAATCGATGGTTCCATCAAGGATACCATTTCTAAGTGCCATCATGTCGGCCCTGCTTCTCAGTGGAGGATTCACTTTTAAATTGGTATCGTATCCCTGCAGGTCTTCGTCGCAGAAGAATAAATGATAAGGTGTAACACTGCAGCTGATGGACAA
>CALEST010000429.1 GCA_937907555.1 uncultured Sediminibacterium sp. | reverse complement strand
TTTATGAGAAAATTACTCTTAGCCTTTGTGGGTATTGCAGCCAGTTTTGCTGTGTATGCCCAGCAGGTAGATTTATCCAAACACTTTAAAAACATGAAGCCCCGTAATATTGGGCCGGCAGGCATGAGTGGTCGTGTAACTGCCATTGATGCGGTGTGGACCAATCCCAATATTATCTTTTTGGGCACAGCCAGTGGTGGCGTATGGAAAACTGAAAATGGAGGTGCTTCGTGGACGCCCATTTTTGACGACCAACCCATACAGAATATAGGTGCAATAGCGTTGGTACAATCCAATCCCAGCGTGGTTTGGGCAGGAACTGGAGAAGGTAATCCTCGTAATTCAATCAGCTTAGGAGAAGGAATTTACAAAAGTTTAGACGGTGGAAAAACCTGGAAGCGCATGGGTTTAGAAAAGACCCGCAATATTCATCGCATCATCATTGACCCAACCAATCCGGATGTGGTATATGTAGGTGCAATGGGTAATCCATTTGCAGATCATCCCGAAAGAGGCGTTTATAAAACAACCGATGGAGGAGAAACTTGGAAGCAAATTTTATACACCAATCAAAACAGTGGTGTAGGTGATATGGTAATGGACCCTGCGAATCCCAATAAGTTGTTTGTGAATATGTACGAGCACAAGCGCACACCCTGGAGCTTAAAAGGTGGTGGAAGCGGAAGTGGTTTTTATGTAACCATGGATGGCGGTAAAACTTTTACCAAATTAGGTAAGGAGCATGGTTTGCCCGAGGGCGATTATGGCCGTATCGGAATCAGCATTGCTCGTACCGATCCGAACCGCGTATATGCATTGGTGGAAGCCACCAAGAATGGCTTGTATAAATCCGATGATGGTGGATTTAAATGGGAGTTGGTAAACAGCGATCCAGCTGTGGTAACCAATCGTGCTTTTTATTTTCAGGACATTGCGGTAGATACCAAAAATGAAAACAGAATTTACAATATCAATCAGGTAATCAATGTAAGTGATGATGCAGGTAAAACCTGGAAGCCAGTTATTCCTTACAGTGGTATCCATCCCGATCACCATGCATGGTGGATTCATCCAAACGATGCCAATTTTATTATTGATGGTAATGATGGGGGTATCGGTATTTCAAGAGACAGAGGTAAGACTTGGCAGTTTGATGAAAAACTACCATTGGGTCAATACTATCATGTGAATGTAGACAATCAAATCCCTTACAATGTTATGGGAGGTTTACAAGATAACGGTAGCTGGCATGGACCTGCCTATGTTTGGAGAAGAAGTGGAATCAGAAACGCTTTCTGGCAAGGCGTTAGCGGTGGAGACGGGTTTGATGTGATGCCTGATGCAGAAGACCCTAACTGGGTGTATACGATGAGTCAGGGAGGAAATGTTTCCCGTTATAATATTGCAACCGGAGAACAGTGGAGTATCAGACCACCCAGACCCAGTAAAAATGTAAGACAGCGCTTCAACTGGAATGCTGCTATTGCACAAGATCCTTTTGACAAAGCCACTATATATTACGGAAGTCAGTTTGTAAATAAGAGTACGAATAAAGGCGCTTCTTGGGAATTAATTTCTCCTGATTTAACTACCAACGATTCTGCCAAAATTGATCAGAGCAACAATGGTGGTATTTCCGTAGATATTACCGGTGCAGAAAACCATTGTACCATTTTAACCATTGAGCCATCTCCAAAAGAGCAAGGGGTTATTTGGGTAGGAACCGATGATGGTAATATTCAATTGACCAGAGATGGTGGAAAAACATGGACCAATTTCAGAGGCAAATTACCTGGAATGCCTTTGGGAGCATGGGTTCCACAAATCAAAGCGTCTAAACACAATGGTGGCGAAGCTTTTGTAGTAGTGAACGATTACAGAAGAGGTGAAATGCGTCCATTTGTTTACAGAACTACAGACTATGGCAAAACCTGGACAAGAATGGTGGATGAGAAAAAAGTGATTGGCTATGCACTGTGTGTGATTCAAGATCCAGTAGAACCTAATTTAATATTTGTAGGAACAGAACAAGGGCTATGGGTAAGCTTAGACAACGGAACCAATTTCCAGCAGTTCAAAAATGGCTATCCTTCTGTATCTACTTATGATATGGCCATTCAGGAAAGAGAGGCCGATTTGGTAATCGCTACATTTGGCAGAGCATTGTGGATTCTAGATGATATTCGTCCATTGCGAAAAGTGGCGGCAAATAAAGGTCAAGTGTTTGCTAAAAAGCTAGTCGCTTTTGAAGCACCACAAGCATACCAGGCTAAAATGAAAAATGCTTCTGGTATTGAGTACAGTACTTATGGCACTTACGAAGGAGAGAACAAAAGAACAGGAGCTCCTATTACTTTCTTCGTAAATAAAACGGCTGCTGATACAGGTAAAAATAGAATTTCCGATACGTTGCAGATGGCTATTTATGATGAGTATGGGGTAAATGTAAGAAACCTCAGAACCCGCGTAGATTCCGGCTTCAATAAATATTACTGGGG
>CALEST010000428.1 GCA_937907555.1 uncultured Sediminibacterium sp. | reverse complement strand
GGTTTGCTTTCAAGCAACCATTCTCGCCATATATCTGACAATGAAAAATCAGTGCCATGCGGGGTTTCTTATCAAGCGGGTGCAAAGATAGCCAGAAATGACTCAGGTGTCAATACTGAAATACTGGCCTTTTTATAGTCTTTTACATTTCTGGTTATGATGGTGGAGATACTATTTTCAATGGCACAACTATACTGTATAGCATCCTCAAAATCATCAAAATCTGAGGCAATTGCCAGATCTATCGTTTTACTATCTACTGGTAATACATTTACCAGCGTTTTGAACTTAGCAATAACCTGCCTCGAATGCACTGCACTGTATTGTGAAAGAAGGACATAATCTATATTAGAAAAGGAAATTGCTGATACAAAAATTTTAATTTTACTAGTGTCACCTAAGGTAAATAATAGCTCAGCAGCTTTATTAAAGGGCATTCTACCAGATAACAAATCCAAACAAACATCTGTGTCAACAAATACTTTCGTCATATTATAAGCCGTATTTCTTTGCTAAATGTTTCCGGTATTCCTTTTTCTCATCAAAATTTTTAGGCAGTTTCACTATGCCAGACAAACTTTTTACCATTGGACTAATATCGGCTGATTTGTCCGGAACAGTCAATCGTTCAAGATAGGATTCAATCAATTTAGAAAGGCTTATGTTCTTATCTTTTGCATATCGTTTGGCCTCTTCTATAATTGACTTATTCAGTTTCAAAGTCAGTTTATCATCCATTTTAATAATATTTATACGTGCAAATATATTAAATTATACGTACAAACTTCGCAAAAATTAGCTAACGAGAATTTGAATTTGCTTCAAAACTCAAACTTTACCTGTGCTGCCAAATCCACCCACACCCCGATCAGAAGCAGCCAATTCGGTAGCAGGAACCCATTGAATTTGCTCTACTTTCTGTAAAACCATCTGTGCAATGCGGTCACCGGGCTGAAGGGTCTGAGGCTCGGAAGATAGATTAATCAGAATCACTTTAATCTCCCCTCTGTAATCGGCATCAATGGTACCGGGGGTATTCAGACAGGTAATTCCCTGCTTAATCGCAAGGCCACTGCGGGGACGAATCTGAATTTCATAGCCCAATGGAATCTCCACAAACAATCCCGTTGGGACCAATGCACGGGCCGAGGGCTCCAATATCATGGGCTCTTCTAAATTGGCGCGAATGTCCATCCCCGAAGAACCCAATGTGGCGTATTCGGGAAGTGGATTATTGGACTGGTTGATGATTTTAACAGAAACAGGAATCATATATGAAAAGCAATTTTGAAAAAAGAAAATCAGTTTCCCAATTTTTCCTTTAACCAGGTAAAATATTTGAATGTAAAGAAACTCCCTTTCATTTTTCTTGCTGAACTGGCTTTCATTTCTGAAAACAGAGCATCCCCAAACAATTCCATTCCTTTTTCGGCAAGGGTAAAAGCAAAACCATGCTGCCCTACAAGCGTAGCCGCAATCCATCCTACCATTAATCCCCTCTGTGATTGGGTTTCAGGCGATTTACATGCATTTAAATAAGTCATTTCTGCCCATCCCGGAGCAATGGGTCCAATCTGACTCAATACTTTTTGCAAGAACCCATTGGGTACCAATTGTTGAAAAGCAGCAGCGGGCATTCGAACGCGTCCTTTTACATTCAGATTCGCTAACCAAAAAGTATTATTCTCTTCCTGGTACTGCAACATATCTTTCAGCTTATCTTCTCCCTCATAAGCGTCTACAATACCGGGCTCAAATTCAGCAACCGTAATTCCATTTCGTATATTTTCCGGTAAACTTTTAAACAACCGCAGATCAATACCCTGCGAATCCGATTTATACCAATCAATATAGTCAATGCCAAATTCCTGCAGCGTTGCTTCAATCGTAGTGGTATTAAAATGAAGGGTTTTAATCACTTCAAAAAAAGGAGCGTAAGACCAATTGGCCAGGGAATCCTTATTGGGCTTTAATAAACTGGAGCAATGCGGAGAGGCCGTTAAATAAAAGGGCTGATTGTTCGCAATGGCATCGCTTACCAAACTGTTTTTAATCAACAATCGCTGAAAACTTTTCTTTTCAGAACGGTTTGGATCAAAGTCTCTATCATCTGCATCAAATGCAATACAGGTAGCATAAGGGGCAATTTGTTTCCAAATGGGATGAATGGCTCCGGAAGCACCGATATCAATCAACACAAGAGGCTGTGCCACCATCGGAGGACTTTGGAGAATCTTTTGAATCAAATTCATGGGCGCAAAATAGATAAAATTGTACCTTCGATAGCATGAGATGGAAGAAATTGTTGGATTTGGAAATAATGGGCAGCTTGATTTTGCTGATTCTGGTATTATCGGGATGCTCTAAAGATATTACGCAAAGACAGGTCGCGTATTTCAATGATTTCGAAGGAGATTCAAGCCA
>CALEST010000427.1 GCA_937907555.1 uncultured Sediminibacterium sp. | reverse complement strand
CTTTTCAAATACTTTGGTGAAGAGTCGGTAAGTACCGCCATACATATCATTGGCGCAGATCACTTCATCGCCGGGTGCTAAGAGTTTTATTACTGCATCGGTTGCAGCAACGCCACTGCTAAAAGCCAAACCAAACTGTCCGTTTTCAATTTCTGCGTACGCTTTTTCCAAAGCAAAGCGGGTAGGGTTTTGGCTACGCGCATATTCATAACCCTTATGTTGCGCAGGTGCTTCTTGAACGTAAGTAGATGTTTGGTAAATCGGTGTCATAATGGCACCGGTAGAAGGATCTGGTTCTACGCCGGCATGGATAAACTTGGTAGCAATCTTCATAATCGTTGGTTGTGCACGTAGTGCGGTTATTTAGTAGAGAGTACAATTGGTAAGCTGGCTTTCACATCATCCCAGAGTACCACCATATTGGCACCTGTTTTGGTTTCTTCAAAGTAAATGGTAAATGCTTCAGCAAGCTCGCTGGTCTTTTCAATCTTTACTTCTGTTCTCAGGATATCTTTTTTGATATCGTAAACAAAGTTGCCCCAGCAATAATTGTCTTTATTGATGCAGATGGTCCATTTGTCTTCATCAGGAATGCAGTAAATGGTATAGCGACCTCTTGCGATAGATTTGCCGGCAATTCTAACTGAGCGGAAAAATTCAATCTCCGTAGCCTCATTAGCCCCCAAGCGCCACATTTCTTTGTATTTGATAAAAAAAAAAAAAATGGTTCGGCCGTTTTTAGCTGGTCTGCTGTAAATCACTCTGGCAATTGGTTCATCCTTTGCCTTTCCATTCATTTTTAATACAGGATAGTTAGCCGGCCAGTAACTCATGTCTTGTGGCGACTTATCCAAATCAGTTGGTTTTTGCTGAGCCATCAGGGTAAGGCTGAGCAGCATGCATGCGCTCAGTTGAAACAGCTTGTGCAACATGTTCAAGAATTTTGGCAAATATAGCAGGAATCAGTCGCTGTTCTGGTTGATCCAATCCTTACAGAAAGTATAAATATCCGGGAAGAATTGATCATAAGCTGTCTGCAGTACAGCATCTTCTTCCTGAAATAGTACAAATGGATCGCTGGTTTCAACAAGATAACTGGCTCTTCGACGTATGCCTCCAAAGCTTTGTTGAATACCCCAGCGGAGGCGATAATGATAGAGCCAATTCTGTTCCCGCATATAGGGCAGCATGCGGGCAAACCTTTCCGGTAAGAAATGGATATTGGCTTCTAATGTCTGATACACTTCTTCTGCAAACGCCTTCCACTCAGCTTCAGATAGGTGTTTTGGATCATTGGCTAGATAGTAGTCATACACAACATCGGCAAATGCAGGGGCATAAGGCCCTACTGCCGACTTAAATAATTGTTTGATGATTTTGGTACTGTTATGCGCATCGGTAAATGTATCAATGGCACGATGTAATCGAATACCTCTTTGAATAGCAGCCGGATAATCATATTGCTTCTTGCCCTTTACAAAATCACTGATCATATTGCCAATCAGCAGCTCGGGTTTGCTAAAAGAAAGGTATGCGTGGGCCAAATAATTCACTTCATGAAAATACACTTATCCATTCAAACATCCTTTCGTCACTGCTTCATGATCCGTTACTGTAAATTAACCCTGTAGTAACGGCTTTTAGTTTTTTGTTAGCAATTTTTGTTTCGTGCAGTGCTGTATTGGGTTTCAGGGCAATATTAACCTGACTTAACATAGGCATTAACACCATTCATCAAGACAATTCTGTACAAGTGCTCATTGCATCCATCCCTTTCTGAAAGGCGCTTTTGATGATACTATGTTTGTGTTGTCAATATCAAAAATGCATTGTGATTTTCTTAACGAACGTTTTTGGTCTTGCATCGTCTTTCAAAAACAAACATCATCAAACACAAAAACAAAACCGTATGAAAAAATTATTCATCACTGCTTTAGCCGCAGTTACCATTGCCGCTAGCAGCTTTGCTACACCAGGAGCCGATGTATCTAAAGTGAGCCTGAAAGTGCTGAACAAGTTCAAGGCTGAATTTGCAACAGTAGATCAGGTTGATTGGGAAGTGAAGAAGGACTATATCAAAGCCAAGTTTACAGAAGATGGACTGGAGCAGGAAGCTTTCTTTACACAGGATGGCGAATTGATTGGAACCAGCAAGCGCATTGAACGTGCAGACATGCCCTCTGTTCCCCGTAAAGCGCTTAACAAAGTAGTTGCTGGTGGCGAACTATTGGAGTTGATTGAGTTCAATAGCACAGAAAAGGGTATTGCCTATTACGCCAGCATTCAAAAAGATGGGGTGAAGCAGATTTTGGAAATCAGTGCTTCTGGTTTCGTGAGCAACTACAAGAAGTAATTGGGTTTCAGCATTTCAGGAATGAAAGGGCACTGCATAGCGGTGCCTTTTTGTATTTAACCTCCCAAACGCCTGAAAACAGTTAACTTCGCGGCTCAAAATTTCAGATATGCAAAAAGGTCCTGTATCACAGTTCATTACGCATCATTATCGCCATTTTAACGCTGCGGCGTTGGTAGATGCAGCCAAGGGTTATGAAACACATTTGCTGGAAGGTGGTAAAATGCTGGTGAGTTTGGCTGGTGCCATGAGTACTGCCGAGTTGGGTGTGAGCCTTGCTGAAATGATCCGTCAGGATAAAGTAGCCATCATCAGCTGTACAGGTGCAAACCTGGAAGAAGATGTGATGAATCTGGTGGCACACAGTCATTATAAGCGTATTCCCAACTACCGCGATTTAACACCTCAGGAAGAGTGGGATCTGTTAGAGAATCATTACAACCGTGTAACGGATACCTGTATTCCTGAAGAAGAAGCTTTCCGTCGCTTACAAAAGCATCTGGTAAAGCAGTGGAAAGATGCAGAAGCTAATGGCGAACGTTATTTTCCACATGAGTTTTTGTACAAGACGGTATTGAGCGGTGAACTACAGCAGTACTATGAGATTGATCCCAAAGACAGCTGGATTATAGCTGCTGCAGAGAAAAACCTGCCTATCGTAGTACCAGGCTGGGAAGACAGTACGACCGGTAACATCTTCGCATCTTACGTCATCAAGGGTGAGCTGAAAGCAGATACAGTAAAGAGCGGTATTGAGTACATGGTTTACCTGTCTGAATGGTATCGTGCGAACAGCGGTGGCAAGGGTGTTGGTTTCTTCCAGATTGGTGGTGGTATTGCTGGTGACTTCCCTATTTGTGTTGTACCGATGATGTACCAGGATCTGGAATGGCATGATGTGCCTTTCTGGAGTTATTTCTGTCAGATCAGTGATTCTACTACTTCTTATGGTTCTTACTCAGGTGCTGTACCTAACGAGAAAATCACCTGGGGTAAGCTGGATATCCATACACCTAAGTTTATCGTGGAGAGCGATGCAACCATCGTGGCACCGTTGATTTTCGCGTATATACTTGGTTGGTAATCGTATCAATATATTCATTCAAGCCGCTGTCATCAGCGGCTTTTTTGTTGCTGAACAGAATCGTTGTAATATCGTTTTACCTAATAAAACCGACTTATGCGATTGCTTGTCCTCTTCTTGCTGATTGGATACTCAGCTTCAGCCCAGAT
>CALEST010000426.1 GCA_937907555.1 uncultured Sediminibacterium sp. | reverse complement strand
CATTCCAGGCATTTCAAGATCCATTAATACTACGTATTGAATTTTTTCAACATGAACTATTTTCATTTTTTCTAAAAAATCTTTTCCATTTTCTGCTATTAGGCTAATCTCAAACTGATGGTAGCGTAATAGTTTGTCTTTCAGAATATTTCTATTACTGGCCCTGTCATCTACAATTGCAAGTTTAATCGCCATAGTTAGACAATGATTGTTATTACTGTGCCGGTGTCCATTCCGGATTCAATGCAGAATTTAAAGCCGGATTCTGCAGCTCTTTGTTCCATATTGTCGAGCCCATTCCCTTTGTCTTCTTCTTTCATGGCATTAAAATTAAAACCAATACCATCATCTTTTACCACTAATTTCCATTTGTTTTCTAAGGTATCGCTTGTTATCGCAATAACAGAAGCTTTTGCATGTTTGATACTGTTGGATACAGCTTCTTGTACAATTCTGACAAGATTCAATGCATCTGTATAATGAAGTATCAGGCCAGGGGGAGCATCTCCCTGTATAGGAAATTGAATATGGCTGTAATATTTAGCAAATGGATGAACAAAGTTTTTAATCCGAACAAGACAGTCTTCGGCGGTATATTCTTCATTCTTTAGAGCCCATACAGTTTCACGCAGCGAAGTAATAATATCCTTTGAGGCAAATTTCAAATCGGCAATAAGGTCTTTTCGTTTTTCCCCGGTGGTTTCTTTTTCTAATAATTCTGAATTATACAAAACTGCATTTGCATAGGCGCCAATGTTATCATGCAGGTCTTTTGAAATTCTTTCTCTTTCCAGTTTTAATTGCCTTTCATTCTCCAATTGCTGTAATTTTTTAGCATATTTCCTTTTATTTCGCTGGTTGATGCCGTAAGTAAGCAATGCAATGAAAAGTATACCCAGTACCGTGAAAAACCACCAGGTTTTCCAGAACGGGGGAAGAATTGTGATTTGTATTTCTTTCATCGGTTTGGCATCTCTGTCAAAAGAACGGGAAGCATATAGCTGCAAAGTATATTTTCCGGGAGGAAGTGAATAACGAACTGTTTGCATCCCTGTATTCTGTATCCACTCTTTATCTAGTCCAAGCATCCTGTACTGGTAAATGTATTGAGCCGGATTGTTATTGGCCATTGCTACAAAGTCAAAAGAAAGTGAATTCTGGTCATAGCCTGATTTTATTT
>CALEST010000425.1 GCA_937907555.1 uncultured Sediminibacterium sp. | reverse complement strand
TAGCACATTGGGCAGAGGCACCAAATGAAAGAAGCAAAAGCCCTACCCCGACCAATAGAAATTTGAGTCTACCTCGTCTCATACACGTCTTCATTTAACTATTCTGAACATAATATGGGCTAATCATTAAATAAACCAACACACCGGTAACAGCCACATATAGCCAGATAGGAAATGTAAATTTAGCTAAAGCCTTATGCCTTTCAAAATTACCTGATAATGCCCTGGAAAAGGTAAAAAGCACAAAAGGCACAACTGCCACAGACAAAACTATATGGCTAATCAGAATGAAATAGTACACTATCCGCATCGGTCCTTCTCCTCTATAGACTGTTGAATCGCTGGTCATGTGATACAGAACATACATCACCAGAAAAGCAGCGGATAATCCAATACAGGTTTTCATAAGACTCTCATGCAACTTCCTCTTTTGATTTTTTATTGCAACCACTGCAGTAATTAGTAGGATGGCTGTAAGTCCATTAATCGTTGCATAAATGGGAGGTAAAAAACTCAGATCATACCCTGGAATTTTAACTTTAAAAAGCACAGCAACCGCCAAAGGTAACACCACCGACAGCCCTATAATAAGTCTATGATACGGTCCTTTCTCTTCAGGCATATTAATACTTTTTCAACAAAATTTTCATTTCAACAATCAGCCTGTCTACTTCTTCACGGGAATTGGGTGCGTAATAACCACGAATTCTTTTTTCAGAATCAATCAGCACAGCTGACCACGGTCGTTTAAGAAAAAAGAAACATGCATACCAATGGTCCCAGGAATCATTTTCTCCTGAAGGGTAAATGATTTGAAAATCATTTACTTCAAATTCCTCCTGTAAGTGCTTTAAGCCTAGATCAACAACGGAAGAAGTATCCGCCACCAACAATACAACTAACTTATCAGATGCCCATCCAATTCGCTGCATAATTGAATCTGGAATTGTATAAGGAACCGGATAGGTGAATGTACAAGATGGCTGCAAATCTGAAACCCCCTGCTCATAATAGACAGGAATGGTAAACTCATTCTTGCCAAACATCCGCAGGAAAACAAAAACTCCAATGGGAAGGATTAAAGCAAGTAGAAGATAAATGAACTTCTTAGGCATGACATTTAGTGAACATAAAAAGAAGGCTAAAGTTCTTCACTTTAGCCTTCTTTAAGAATTTATTTATTAAACTGAGCTTATTGGAAAACCGGCATCTTCATGCCCTCATAAACAAATGCTACCAGCATCCAGATGATAAATAGAGTTGGTATTAAGATAGCCCAAAACAAAACTTTTACCTCGTATTTAAGGTGCATAAATTCTCCTACGATATACCCTGCCTTTACAATAGTAAGAATTACGAACAACGCAGTCTTAGCAGGTCCATGCCCCATCGTGAAGGCAATAATAAACTCAACTCCTGTAACCGCTCCTAATATACCAGCAACAGTCCAAAGTTTCTTTATCTTCTCCTTGTTTGGAGGTAATACTGTTACCTGAGGTTCGTGTGAATGATGTGCCATGCGAAGAGAATTTTTTAAACCAGATAAAAGAACGTGAATACAAATACCCAAACCAAATCTACAAAGTGCCAATACAAACCAACTTTCTCCACGATTTCATAATGTCCCCTGCGATCATATACACCCGTTACTGCGTTGTAGTAAATCAGGAAGTTCAGCATCACACCACTGAATACGTGGAACCCGTGAAAACCTGTAATGAAAAAGAAAAAGTCGGCAAAAGGCTGTGGGCCGTATTGATTGATTTTAAGAGAAGCACCGGTAACCTCTTTGGTTATCCATTGACCATTTGCAAATTCCTTCACAAGTGTTGGCGAATCCGTGCCCACAATGAAGTGAGTCCACTCCCAGGCCTGACAACCCAAAAAAGTTAAACCTCCGATAATTGTCCAAAGCATCCACTTCTCAACTGCCTTTCTATCCATACGATGTCCTGCCTCAACTGCTAAAACCATCGTAACGCTACTCATGATGAGAATAAAGGTCATGATACCAACAAAAACCAGCGGCAGGGAATATCCATGCAAAAAGGGCACTGCTTCAAAGACCTTTTCAGGCACTGGCCAATATTCTGCGGAGAACCTAAATGCCTCAGGCGCACCTGTAAAAGCCGGATGCGATGAGCGAACGAGTCCATAGGTAATCAGCAGTCCGGAAAATGTAAATGCATCCGAAAGGAGGAAGAACCACATCATGAGTTTGCCGTAGCTTACACCCATAGGTGAAACTCCGCCATCCCAAACGCTTTTTCCGTGTTCTACAGTGGCTGTACTATGTGCCATAATCAGGTATTAGATATTTATCGGTACAATAATAGAAATACAAACAAATATAGCCAAAGTCCGCCCAAAAAATGCCAGTAAGTTGTGCACATTTCTATCTGGGTAAGGCTTTTCGAATGAATCCGGTAGCGGTAGGTTGACACCAGTACAATCAGTAAAAAAACAATGGCACTGATCAGGTGCAGCCCATGCAAACCGGTTATTACATATAAGAAAGAGCCCGAAGGATTCCCCACCAGGTATACCTGGTTAGCAACCAGAGCTTTCCAGCCTTCAAACTGAAGAATGAGGAACGTAAGACCCAACACGCTGGTAACCGTAACAAGGATTTTTACCATTTCCAATCTGTCCCTTTTAGCTGCCCAATAAGCTACCTGCATGGTAACACTGCTTAACAAGATCACAATGGTTGAGACCGTAAGTATAGAGGGGAGCTCAAAATACAACCAGTTGCCTTCGGCCTGACGCACAATATAAGCCGAGGTTAGTGAGGCAAATAACATTACCACGCTGCCTATAAAAAGCCACATCGCAAATTTCTTTGGATTCATGGCTAATGTTTTCCTTGGCTCTTCTACAATTTTAAACTCTGATGTTATCAACTTCTCCATATCCATTTCACATTAAATTTTATCCAACAAATAAGCGATCTGCACAATGGGCAAATACAAAAAAGAACCGAACATAATACGCAATGCTGA
>CALEST010000424.1 GCA_937907555.1 uncultured Sediminibacterium sp. | reverse complement strand
TGCAATGATTTTGCAGAAAATGAAAAAAACAGCAGAAGACTATTTAGGTCATGAGGTGAACGAGGCGGTTATTACCGTTCCGGCTTACTTTAACGATGCTCAGCGTCAGGCAACCAAAGAAGCTGGTGAAATTGCTGGTTTAAACGTAAGAAGAATTGTGAATGAACCAACAGCTGCAGCCCTTGCTTATGGATTAGACAAAAAGAATGCAGACCAGAAAATTGCCGTGTTCGATTTGGGGGGTGGTACTTTTGACATCTCTATTCTTGAACTAGGAGATGGGGTATTCGAAGTAAAATCTACCAACGGGGATACGCACTTAGGTGGGGATGATTTTGATAAAGTGATTATGGACTGGTTAGCGGATGAGTTCAAAGCCCAGGAAGGCATTGACTTGCGTAAAGATCCTATGGCTTTACAGCGTTTGAAAGAAGCTTCTGAAAAAGCAAAAGTGGAATTGAGTTCTTCATCTGAAACTGAAATCAATCTTCCTTATATCACTGCAGTGGATGGAGTTCCCAAGCACCTGGTATTAAAATTATCCAGAGCTAAATTTGAGCAATTGGCCGATAATTTATTTGCCCGTTGCCTTAAGCCTTGCGAAGCTGCATTAAAAGATGCAGGATATTCAACTTCTCAAATTGATGAAGTAATCTTAGTAGGGGGGTCAACCCGTATTCCTAAGGTTCAGGAAATTGTAGAAAAGTTCTTTGGTAAAAAACCAAACAGAAGTGTAAATCCGGATGAAGTAGTTGCATTAGGTGCTGCTATTCAGGGTGCGGTATTAACTGGTGAAGTAAAAGATGTATTGTTACTTGATGTAACTCCACTTAGCTTGGGTATTGAAACCATGGGCGGTGTAATGACAACCATGATTGCATCCAATACCACCATTCCTACCAAGAAAACAGAAGTATTCTCTACTGCCAGCGACAATCAACCAGGAGTACAAATTCATGTAATTCAGGGAGAGCGCCCGATGGCCAATCAGAATAACAGCCTTGGTATGTTTAACCTGGATGGCATTCCTCCAGCACCAAGAGGAGTACCTCAAATTGAAGTTACTTTTGACATTGACGCCAACGGTTTGTTGAATGTAAGTGCAAAAGACAAGGGCACTGGTAAAGAACAAAAAATCAGAATTGAAGCGG
>CALEST010000423.1 GCA_937907555.1 uncultured Sediminibacterium sp. | reverse complement strand
CTTTGAATCTTGAATATACTAAAATAGTTTATTGTACTTTTGCCGAATATACTTTGCATTGCCTACCTCTTTGTCATCATTCAAATTAATTTGCAGCCTCTTACTGGCTATGCTTTTGCAGAGCGTAAGTCTGTCTGTTCTTGCACAAGATCAAAAGCAATATCCTGAGAAAGACCTGAACGATTATTTGTTTGGATCAAATAGAAAATCGGCCAGAAATCAGACCGACTCTTTTGTTCCCAGAAAATTGTACACCAGTGTGCTGCCTATTCCCGGTTATAACCCTGCCCTCGGCTTTGTAATTGGTGGTGGCATCAGTACCAGTTTTTTATCGGGTCATGCCAGCAGTACACACCGTTCGAATATTCTGGCAAATGCAACGGTTACTACCAGAAATCAATTCAATTTTAACGCGCGGAACCTGGTGTATTTAAAAGACGATCAGTGGATTTTACAGGGGGATTGGAGATGGCTTATCTTTTCTCAGGCCACGTATGGACTGGGAATTAATTTCAATAACCGCTTTAGGCCCAGAGCCCAGGAGCAACCGATGAAATTTAATTATATCCGGTTTTATCAAACGCTTTATAAAAAAATTGATGGGCCATTGTATGCAGGGGTTGGTATTAATATAGACCGGCATTATAATATTGTGGATGAGTTGCTGGATACAAGTTCCGCCACTCCTTTTATTACAGCACATTATGAATATTCCAAACTGAACAATATTCGCCAGGATCAGTATGCATCGGTAGGGCTAAGCTTTCATTTTCTTTTCGATAACAGAGACAATGCGGTAAATCCACGAAAGGGTCAGTATGCGCTGATGAGCTTTCGGGTTAACAATGAAGTTTTTGGAAGTACCCGTTCGCACAATACATTGTACTACGAATTCAGAACCTACTGGAATCCGGCCAAACACCTGAAAAGACCTCATATTATTGGATTCTGGACCATGGGACAATTTGTTGTAAGTGGTAAACAACCCTATTTGGAAATGCCGGGTATTTCCTGGGATATGTATAACAGAACCGGAAGGGGCTATGTACAGGGTAGAATAAGAGGAGAAAATATGTGGTATGGTGAAGCCGAGTATCGGTTCCCGATTACCAAAAACGGATTTCTAGGGGGAGTTGCTTTTTTAAATCTTACTACTGCCACCAATGAAGCCAAACAACAAAAACTGGCCGATGAATTTGCTGCCGGTTATGGCCTTGGTTTAAGAATTAAAATGAGCAAAAAAACCAATACCAATATCGGGCTCGATTTTGGTATTGGCAGAGATGGCAGTAGCGGTATTTATGTGAATCTGCTGGAAACATTCTAAGAGAACTTATAAATGTATACCAGTTTTTTTCTAAGATTATTTAGAAACTTGTGTTAGTCTGTATATAAAAACAGCAGAACGTTTCATCAACACGGGAAACAGTTTAGTGTTCAAGGTTTCTCCTGGTGCGTGCGATCCTCTTCCGGCAGCACCTAAACCATCCAGACAGTCTGCATAAGCAGCAACATAAGAAATATCACCAGCTCCCCTGCTGCCCGGATCTCCCGGAACTACTTTGCCCAATCCCATGTCTTCACTGGTTTTACTCAGGATATTTGCCAAAGCTTCATTGCCGCTGGTTGGTGCCATTGAGGGGATACCGTCTTGAAAACGAATGGTTGCTTTAGTTCCTGGCAGACTATTGTTTACAATATGCTGCATGGTTTTTCTTGCATTGATTTTTTGTTCTTCAGTTAAGAAACGCAGGTCACCATTCACAATGGTTTTGGGTGATATGATATTGGTTTTACCAGAAGCTTCACCTTTCTGCTGCTCAAAGCTGGCAGCCACTTCTGATCCCCCGATAAAAATACCAGGATTAAATGTGAGGTACTTTTCTTTGCTTAAGGTTTCTCTGAAACTATTGACAATCCGGGCTGCTTCATAAATAGCGCCATAGCCTGCTGACCCAAATACGCCGGATGAATGTCCTTGTTTGCCTTCTACTTCCAATTCCCATCCACTGGACCCCCTTCTTGCTGTAGCAATCGTATTTAATCCTGCCGCACCTTCAAATGCCAGTACCATATCGTGCTGTTTGGCCCGATTAATAAAATCACCCCGGCTGATGCTTCTGGGTTCTCCAGCATTTTCTTCGTCACCCGTCATGTATATGGTAATATTTGCGTCATTCAAAAGGTTTAATTGATGCATGGCTTTCATGGCAGCAATAATAATTACATCTCCGCCTTTCATGTCGTTGATTCCCTGTCCGGTGATGGTGCTGTCGTTCAATACAGTAAAAGGATTGGTGGGCATATCTGGCTCAAACACGGTATCCAGATGCCCTAACAACATGATCTTTTTACCTTTCTTTCCTTTTCTGGTTGCTACTAAGTGTCCGGCTCTCTTTAAGGAGTCGGGCAATTGAATCCACTCAATGGTAAAGCCAAGTTTGGCTAGTTCAGCAGCATATAAATCACCCACTGCTTTTACACCCGCTACATTAAAGGTTCCGCTATTGATATTGACTGAATTTTTCAATAGATCCATCATCTGCGGATAGTTCGCTTCTATTCTTTCTATCAATTTTTGTTCAGTCGGTTGAAGGCTTTGTGCATTCAAAGTGCAAGCACCAACAGATAATAGGCAAGTAAGTAACCAGTTTTTCATATGTTTCATTTCTAACTTCAATTTAAGCCAGAATTTCATCTGCCGGATAAGGAATAAATAACAATCAATGACGTTTATTTTATATTAT
>CALEST010000422.1 GCA_937907555.1 uncultured Sediminibacterium sp. | reverse complement strand
TATTAAATAAATCGTACAATTCATTTAAGACTGCCCATTCAATTTCATTGTTAGCCACATGTAAACTACCACTTTGATTATACCACATGCCTGTGCCATCACAAACCAGCTTCCAAATCTCTGCAGATTTCCTTGCCAACTGATAAAATTCTCCTGATGGCTGACCAATAGGCCATACCATACCAAAATTTCTGACGGATGCCCCAATTGCCTTTTCAGACTTATCTACTACCGTAACTGTATACCCTTTGTCTGCCAAAGCCCTTGCAACCGACAAGCCAACAATTCCAGCACCAACAACAATTGCTTTCTTTTTCATGAATAAAATTTATACACTTTCATTAAACTAATATGTCCCCTGAGCGTAAATAAAATCAAAAGAATACCTATGATAGAAACCCCAATAAAAAGAATAGAAAAAAAAGCGACCCAGCTTATCTGCACCTGAATGAATTCCTTTAACAACAACACAAAAACAGTTCCCAGGTATCCAAATGCATCTGCTATATACATTACAAAACCAACATTTCCTTTTACTGAATAAGTTGAAATCATTCTTTCAAAATAAAGACAGTTAAAGGGTAGATATGCCAGATACAATCCAGTTGTAGAAAGCACCATCCATTGAAGAGGGTTGAGTTGCTGACCATTATAAAGTAAAGTGGCAATAAGGGTGATAAATAGACCTGCAATTACCAGCAAGTGAGTGTAAAGAAATGCCTGTTTGTTAGATTTTATAGTGAAGAAAGAGCCGATTACAATCAACACAAAAACAGCAACAACAGAACTTGTCTGAAAAAAGATTCCGGCATTTCCCTTATATCCGGTTTCCATCCATAATTCATTGGCAAAATCTTCACTGAAATCCCTAACAATCGTGAATAAAGTATAACTAATTACAATAGGCAACAGCAAATAACCAAACTGCATAATAAATTTGCTCCGATCTGTTTGAGTCATCGGCTTCCTTTCCGATCTGTTTAGCACATCTTCCCTATCCGGCAAAGGCGTATGGTGCAAGAGCCAAAGTGAAATTAAAACCGGAATTACAAAAAAAGTGCCTGCTATAAATGGCATCCAGAAATCATGAATATTAAAGTTCAGCAACAACCATTTCCCTACTGATTTAGCTAGTCCGGAAGCAAATATGAAACTGCTTACCAATACTGCACCCATAATCTCTGTTGTTCTTCTTCCTTCCAAAAAACTAAAAACCATACCAAAAACCATACCCAGCGGCAATCCGTTTAAAAACATACAGATAATATTATACGGAGCAGGAACAATACCAAATAAAAAAAGAGAGAACCAGGCAAGAGCAATGCAACTAAAAATACCCTGAATTCTATATTTGGCATCCAGTGCTGAAATAATACGGATACCAATAAACTTACTAATCATGTATCCGACAACCTGTGCAATTACGAGACATACCTTATACGACAACCCTAAAAAAGTCCATTGCTCATAAACACCAGCTGTATATGGCTTTCTGAAACCATACATACAAGTGTAAACGGTAAAAGAGGCAAATGAGACAACCAGCATCAAAAAAGCCGGTGATTGCCGCATTTTACTGTTGAGCCTGTGGCCCAGATGATTGGCCAGGGAAGAACGCATCATACAATCGATAGTATTTGATCCAACCCATGGATTACAAAATCGGGAGCAGCCATTAACAACATTTCTTCGTTTTGTGCACCAGTTGTAACACCAATCGTTAATCCACAGCCAGCATTCTTGCCTTCCTCTATATCTGTTATTGAATCTCCAACTTTCACAACAAAAGCCGCATTCTTTATTCCCATATTTTGCATGGCAAGAAAAATCATATCAGGATTTGGCCTGCTGCTAACTACATCAGATGCTGTAATTATAGCGTCTACTGTTTCACCAACATGCCAATTCAGCTTTTCCAAAAGCAAACTTGCAATGTTAGCATCGTAGCCGGTATTTAAAACCACTTTAATATTTCTATTCTTTAGTTCACCAAAAACCCTTTCTGCATAAGGCATTGGTTTTACGTCCATAGACTGGTACGCTTCAACCAGATTTAATTGAAAAGATTCATGCAGTCGCTTTGCGATATTGTCAGGAGCAAAAACGCCTAAGTCTATCAGCAGATCTTTAAAAGCCTGTCTTTTTTCTTTTCCTGCACCCAATGCAAGTACCATCTCAAGAGTACATTCATATCCATCGTTTACCAGCATCTGGTGCATGAGTTTGTACACTAAATTATCTTCATCAACAGTTGTACCTGCCATATCAAATACCACCATAGAATATTTCCTGGACATATGTTTTATGCGTTTTGATTTAAATGACGAATCATCATTTCTTTATACATATCAAAATTAGCCGGCAGTGGCTTATTGGCAATTTTGGCCTGCTCATCTATTTTCCGAATGGCAATAATGTCTTCAAAAAAAGGATTTTGTTCAAAACGGATTGCTTCATGATAGGTCATCACTCCCCCTTGCAATTTGAGCGTTTGCATGCTTGCTTCAGATAATTGGGACAAATAAGAAGGATATTTGTAACAGAGGTAGCGCTTGGCAGGCACATGATTCTCCACAGCCTGAATAATTTTTTCGGAAAATCCTCTTTCTTTTAAAAATTGAGCCCCCAGATATTCATGATCAAGAAGACCTAGACCTTCCATATCATTTTCTAAAGTCAAGGGTTCACATACATGGCCAATATCATGCAACAATGCTGCTAATATCAGTTCTTCGGAATACCCTTTTTCTTCCGCTATTTCAGCACTCTGGACCATATGCTCCAGCTTTGTAACCGGCTCACCTATATATTCAGAACCGCCTTTTGATAAAAGTAATTGTACAATCTCTTCTGCAATAGCAGCAGTGTTTCTTTTCTGCATAGATATGTTTTAACAAACCTATGCAAGAGAAACGGAGAGAAAACATTTCCAGGATTATCAAACTATGAAGGAATTGTTTCCAAATTATTTCCGAATGGCATTCAGCGCTTTTTCCACCAAAATGTCAGCCGAATTGGCTACTACAAAATAACCATTGGTTCTCCATAGCTGACGGGCAATCAAAGCTTTAATACGGTTCTCAATAAAGGATTTGCTTCTTGCATCAATGGCATTGAAATTCAAGCCCTCTTTGGACGCATACTGAACAAAGGCCTTCCATTGAGCAGGACTTACCTGATATTGCTGATTAAAATCAGTTGCTGTTTTATATTGGGTGTATTGTGACCGATTGGTAACAAAATCGTAATACGCAAAATCATTCAGCGTGCTGGTCATGAGTACCTGCAAAACAGAGCGGGTATATAAGGAAGAGTCAAACAACACTGTTGAGTCAGGTGTAATCCCCCCGCCGCCGAAAACCGTTTTACCTGCCGGGGTTTTGTATTTTTTTACGGTGCGTGCCAAAGAATCTTTTTTCGCCACAGAATCGGTAGGATGAAAACGGCCCATTAATTCTTCATTGTATTTATCGTAGCCTTCTGCATACGACTTCTGAATATTTCTGCCCAACGGAGTATAGTACCTGGCCACCGTTAAACGTACAGCCGCCCCATCACTTAACTGAAACTGTTGCTGTACCAGTCCTTTCCCAAATGATCGTCTTCCCATAATCACCGCACGGTCCCAATCCTGAAGAGCACCTGCCAATATCTCGCTGGCCGAAGCAGAAGTTTCATCAATCAACACAATCAACTTTCCTGTCTCAAACAATCCCGGACGCTTGGCAGTAAAATTGGTTCTGGGTGAATTATCCCCTTCTGTATACACAATCAATTTATTATCCGACAAAAACTCGTCTGCCATTTCCACGGCTTCCTTCATTAAACCTCCTGTATTGCCACGCAAATCCAGAATCAGGTTTTCCATTTTTTGTGCCTGTAGTTTTTCCAGTTCTGTCATGAACTCTTCGTAGGTTCTTTCTGCAAACTTATTCAGGCGGATAAATCCAACTTTGGGCGCTATCATATAGGCTGCGTCCACTGAACTTACCGGGATATTTCCACGAGTAATGGTTGTTTCCAGCATTTTCCCGGCTCTCAGGTATTTTACTTTTACGGTTGAATTGGCTGGTCCTCTGAAAAGTTTACGTATAGCATTTCCATCCAGTTTTTTACCGGCAATGGCAATGCTGTCATTTACAAAAATCAACTGATCACCTGCCTGCAATCCCACTTTTTCTGCAGGACCACCTGGCATAATACTCATTACATTAACGGTATCATTGATTTGTCGGAATTCAATACCTATCCCCTGAAAATTCCCCATGATATCTTCATTGGCTGCCTGCAATTCTGCTGAAGGGATAAATACAGAATGTGGATCGAGGTGTTTGAGCAATTCATTGGAAACGAGTCCGTTGATGCTGTCCTGAGAAACCTTGTCTACGTATCGGGTTTTAATTAATTCTGTCAGTTCCTGAAGAGAGGAACGGCTGCTGGGGCTAAAAAACTGCGGAGAAAGGGTTTTCTCCTTCAACTGGAATCCAATCATCATTCCCACAATCATTACTATAGCAAATAATAACGGTAACCAAACCTGCAATTTCTTAGGACCCATAAATGCGCATTAAATTATATGTCATGTAAGCATGCAAATATCTATATTTATTGCTGAATTAAACCTTTCCTATGCCTGCCATCTTAATTGCCGACAGCGGATCCACCAAATGTGAGTGGTGTTTACTGGAAAACGGCAAGAAAAAAACAGTTTTAACCCCCGCAATGAGCCCCTATTTTGTTTCAGGAGACGAAATGATTCAGATCCTGAACAAACAACTCATGCCCAAAATAAAGAACACGAAAGTGGATGCACTGCATTTTTATGGAACCGGCTTGGGCAATCCTGCCAATGTGGTGATCATGAAAAAAGTGTTCAAACAACTTTTCCCAAAAACAAAAACCGAAATCAATACCGATTTACTGGGGATTGCCAGGGCTTCCTGCGGCAAGAACAAAGGGATTGCCTGTATTTTGGGAACCGGTTCCAATGCCTGTTATTACAATGGTAAAAAAATCGTGAACATCAGCCCAGGACTGGGTTATGTATTGGGCGACGAAGGGTCAGGTGCTTATCTGGGCAAAAAAGTGATTCAGTACTTTCTGTACAAAACCTTTGATGAAGACCTGATGAATCGCTTCCAGAAAAAATACGGCGAAACCCATGCAAGCATTTTAGAAAATGTATATAAAAAACCATTGGCCA
>CALEST010000421.1 GCA_937907555.1 uncultured Sediminibacterium sp. | reverse complement strand
ACTACATTGCCCTGACTTCCCTGATCACTGGTCATGAAAATTCCGTTGTCACTGGCAATCCAGATATTTCCATCCCTATCTTCAGTCATATCATTGATATGTTCGTATTGAATTCCAATACTGCTTCCAAATTCACTTTTATAAAAAGTAAACTTATTTAACCGTTGATTATAACTATAAAGTGCGTTGGTTCCGTACATCCACAGGCTACCTGATCTGCTCTCAAAAAAATAACGGAGTTCTTCGTACTGGGGATTGATATTTAATCCGGCAGTATCTGACAATTGATTTCCATCATAATTATAAACTGCTCTGATATGTTTGTCTGGCCAACTAAATATCCAAAACCGCTTCTGTTTGTCGATATAAATTTCTGTAAGATTCTTCCATTTCTTATTTAGTAATGGGATTGATTTTGGATTATAATCACTGGTATAGGTCTGCTTTGTTTTCTGATCATAAACAGCCAATCCTTTGTCGCCACTAGTAAACCATAACTGTTCTTCTTTTTTGTTTTCAGCAAAAGGATGATTCGAAACAAATCCTTTGGGGAGTTTGATTTCTTTTTCGGGCAAGAAAACTTTTTGTAAAGAATCAAATCTAAATAGCCCAACACCATGGATGGTTAAATAGGTGTTTTGTTTGCTATCCTGTTGCAAGCGCATATTACTTTTCGCAGGAATTGCTTCGATTGAAATTATAGGTATGGTTTCATACATTAAAGAAGCATGATTGAACAGACCTATTTTACCCTGAGATGCAAAATTCAACAAGAGTTTCTGTTTGCCTACTGGCAGTATCTGGTGTAAATCGGCTATTGGTAAGTTTTCTTTATTGGGCTTGCTGGTACCGTAACTGATAAATCTGTTTCCATCGAATCGCTGTAAACCATTGGCAGTTCCTACCCATATAAATCCCTGCTTGTCCTGATAAATAGTGTACGTAACATTAGATGCAAGACCTAATCCATCTTCCTTGCTGATTTTTAAAAAAGCATATCCTTCTCTTTGTGATTGAACAGCTGTTAAAACACAGTTTAGAATAATGAACAGAACTAGTTTTTTCATTAGAACAAATTTACTGGAGCCAGTTCATAAATGAATGCATGTTACCCAAAACCACATGTTTATGTGAGTGCCAGCGCCTCAGATAGCAATAATTCACATTATTGTGCGGTTGAATAGCCTCTTGAAACATTTCATTTTTGCTTTATCAAATTATTCAAAAAAATCAAATTCTCATTTTATGAAACATTTTATTTTAACTCTTGCGCTTTCATCACTTGGCTTGGGCGCTTTTGCATCAACTGGAATGAAGCCAGATTTTAAAGCAGGTAAAGCAACAGCAGCTCCTTACAAACGTTTGGTGGTTTATGGCAATCTGAAAGTAATTCTTGTGAATGCCGAAGAAAAGCAAGTGGCTATTCAGGAAATGGTTGGTCAATCAAAAGTGAATGCATTGTATAGCAAAAATGAACTGGTCATTGATGGTTCTGCCGTAGATGAATTCAGCCCTGTTACCGTTCGTGTTCCAGTTAACCAATTGGAATTTTTAGAAATCAACGGTTCTGCTACTGTAGTTTCAGAAAACACCCTGAACCTAAATCATCTTACTGTTTCTATGCAGGGAGAAGGCAAAATTGACATTAAGAACAATGGCAGTATCCAGGTGAAATCAGACAATGGCATTCAGTTTAAAACCATTAAGCAGAAGGGTCAGGTAACCATTCATTAGTACTTATTATTCTCTATATATATTGGTTTGTTATTAAGCAGGGCCCGGATTTCCGGGCCTTTTTAAAAAATTAATTCTATGCAGTCTAATCAAAACTTTATTGAATTGCTAAATACTCAGTTTTCTGCAATTGAGTCTTATTGTAAAGAAAATATTTATTCAGCGTCCTATCAGGATTTATCCGCTGTTCCAGCCTGGGGAGGATGGTCGGTGCTTGAA
>CALEST010000420.1 GCA_937907555.1 uncultured Sediminibacterium sp. | reverse complement strand
ATCTGATTACCTTGAGTATCTAACTTTCTTAGTCTGCCTTCTTCTACTTTAAAGATTATTTTGGAATCCTTACTGGCAGAATCTTCTAATTGGATATTGTTATTCTGCCAGGTGAATTTCCCCTTACTGGTAAAAACGTTTTGTTTGTCTAAATATTCCTGGGTTAATACATATGTTTGATCGTTATTTAATGTTATTTCTGTCTCAATACCAGAACAGGAAGCACAAGGAAGAATGCCAGAGTAGGTTCCCTGCCAATCCAATGCATTTTGAGCCGTATGATGGTCTGGTGGTGATTGTTGGGTAGTTTGATTAGATGAGCTGCAGGAGAGGATAGTACAGAGTACCACCGTTATAATAAATAGGAATCTTAAAGACATATGGAATGCTTTTCGTGCATAAATCAGCTTATTAAATATAAGAAAAAAAAGAATGTATTTGTATATGATTGTCGGCCTCACTTCGTTCGGCCGACTTCCTGAATGGGGGGCTTACCCAAACACCCTTCTGCGCCTTTGGCGCATTTAGGGTTTTCCATTTTCATACTTACAAAAGCATGCTTTTGACGTATTCAAATAGAAAACCCCGACACTTCGTGTCAGGGTCTTTGTGCCCGAGACTGGATTCGAACCAGCACGCCGTTTCCAGCACCACCACCTCAAGGTGGCTTGTCTACCAATTTCAACACCCGGGCGCCTTTGCAGGCTGCAATATTAAAATTTTTTTCTTACATCCTTTCGGGTACTTTAATACCCAGCACTTCCATTCCATTTTTTATAGTAGTGGCAGTTAATACAGACAACATAATGCGCAATTGCTGCTTGCTCTTACTTTCTGCATTGGCTATGGAATGTTCTGCATAGAACGAACTGAATATTTTGGCAATATTATAAACGTATATCGCAACTTTTGATGGATCCTGTTCTTTAGCTGAATCCTGCAATACCTCTGGAAACTGCTCCAGGGCTACCATCAATTCCTTTTCAAGCGGACTGAATGAATTGTCTATCGCCAGTGTAAGTTTTGAATCCTTGTTATATTGGAGTTTCCGGAGTATACTGCTGATACGGGCATAGGTATACTGAATAAATGGCCCGGTAAATCCATGGAAATCGATGCTTTCTTCCGGATTAAATATCATTTTTTTCTTTGGATCTACGAGAAAAAAAAAAAA
>CALEST010000419.1 GCA_937907555.1 uncultured Sediminibacterium sp. | reverse complement strand
TAAGCTATTGCTTAGTTTATTGTCGAACATTAAGTATCCGCTGTTCAAGGCTGAGATACCAAAATAACGGTCTGTATTCTGTGTTTGTTCCTCTAGCAACAAACCATTGCTGTTGATATTGCTGGTCAGGAACATTTTGTCGTAAGGAATGGTTAAATCAGCATTGTTTCCAACAGGTCTGTAACGGAAAACACGGGCATTGAAATCACGGAAACGTAGTAGCGTTGAGCCACCTAGTTTCATCGTCTGCTTGATTCCCCCCATATTGAATGGAACAATCAAAGTACCATTTAAACCAGTAGAATAATCTTTTAAGTCAGAAAAGAATCTTCTGGTATCATCATCATCTAAAGTATAGGCACCAGTGGTTGCACCCAGGTTACGGGTATACTGAGCGGTTCTGAAATCGGGCTGTGATTTGCTATTGAAAGAACCGTTGGCATTCCAGATAAACTTGATACCGCGGCTACTGCTTAACAAATGCTCTCCTTCGATCTGGCTGCTCACCAACAAACGCTGGTTTAAGAAGTTTGAACGCAGAGATACATTTTGTAAACGACCGATATTTTCTACATTTCTGTTTAAGTAGTTCTCTTCGTATACCTGATTCAAAATATTTCTGAAAGAGATTTTAGTTGCCCCCTTCATATAAGTGAAGTTGGCCATTACACCCAGGTTGGTTGAGTAACGATTCTGTACTTCAGAACCAGTGAAAATGGGCGTTCTAACTTTTTCGAAACGACCTCTTTCCACATCATCATAAATGATAGAAGCATTTCTGTAGTAAACGGAGATGATAGATCCCAATTTGGCTTCGTTCTTGAAAGTCTTGGTATTAGACCATGCTAAGTTCACGGTGCGGATGGGCGCTGCTGTATTTACGCTTTCGCCGTATGCATTACCGTCAAAGTCTTTGCTGATGGCAATTTTCTCGTTATCGGTTAAGCCTCTGTAAGTAACCGTATTCGGCATGCTGGCTGGCAGGTTTCTGCCACCGCCATCAAAACCCAACCAGGCTGTATTGCTGCGCATATTACCAGTGAAGCTCTTGAATGTGCTTTGAGAGTTGTATCCCAAAGAAACGGTAACGTTCAATTGATTCTTGGTTGGGATATCGCGGGTATTCACCTGCACCAATCCACCTGCGAATTCACCGGGTAAATCTGGCGTAGCTGTTTTGTTGATAATGATATTATCAATCATGGCCGCTGGAATAATATCGAAAGAGAATGCTTTTTTATCTGGCTCTGAACTGGGCATTAATGCATTGTTCAATAAAGCCTGGTTGTAACGATCGCTTAATCCACGAACCACTACAAATTTATTGTCCTGGATAGAAGCACCACTCACACGCTTTAATACGTCTGAAGTATTTCTATCGGGTGTTCTTCTAATGAAATCTGCCGCCAATCCGCTTGACATGGCTGTGTTGGTTTTTTGAAACACAATCATGGCATTGGAACTTTCTTTACGGGCAGAGGAACGTACCACTACTTCTGTAGTAGTTGTTTTTAAATCTAATACTACGTTTAAGTCATTGGCTTCAATGCCTTCTTTGGCTTCGATGTCTTCCAATACTTTGGTTTGATAACCTACTCTTGAAAAAGTCAGGGTGTATTTTCCTGGCTTTACCGAAATGCTGAAACGACCTTCTACATCGGCGGCTACGGTTCTACTGGTGGGTCCTTCTAATTTGATAGAAGTTCCTGATAAGGTTTCGTTGGTGGCGGAGATTACTTTACCGTTGATTCTGGCCTGTGAAAACACTGCTGTAGCCAGAATGGTGAAGAAAAAGGTAAAAAATAATCTGATTGCCGGGGGTTGTTGCATCACTTGAATATTTTATGATGCAAAAGTATCAGCGCAGTGTTACCTCAATGTTACGCCACTGTTACGCAATTGTTACGGGATTGTTACCAAATTGTTACCTCGCTATTTTTTGCGCCGGATTACTAGGAAGGGAACGGTTTTCATATTATATAGGCCGCGGGTCCGGAAATCGGGATTGGCATGGTCGCCAATGATGAGGATGCGGTCGAAGGGGGTGGCGCTGGTTGTGGCGGCGTCGTTGGCGCTGGCTGTGCCTTCCGCTAGGCGTTTGAATGTGTGGTCGATGATAGAAGCAATGCGGTAAAACTGATCATAAGCCTGCTGATTCTCTTTAAAACTTTTAAAGAGTTGGCCCTTTACCTTGTAATAGAATCTGCCGTCAATATTGTTATTTACATCCAGACGGAAAGGCGTATGCGTATTAATCGTCAGCGCATAGGCAAATACTTTTTCGTAGCGTTTGCTCTCGTTAAGAATACTGTCAATCAGGTTCTCATCAAAGACCGCTTTATAAGTATTCTCTTTGTTTACCGGATAATGCTTACTGAGTTCTTCGTAATAAAAACGACTCTTGAAACCCAGTGCTCTTCGGAATCCCTCCGCATTGCTTGAATTGCTTCCGTATTGTTTGGCCGCTGTGAATCCGGCAATGGTATGATAGCCGTTCTGATTCTTATATTCGGTAATATTATGCGTTGGCTTCACCCCCTGTTCTAAAAATGCCCGATACGATTCCTCGTCGTTCATGTTCAGCATTTCACGTCCTTCTGCCGAACTGGTATTGCCATGAAAGCAAGTGCGGCCCATTTCCAAAGCATAGTGCCTGGTAAGATTTGAACCGTGTCGGTTGAATAAGTTGCGGATATGGTTCATCAGCTTCTCCTGCTCAGCGGGTTCTGCCAATTCTCCCCAACTTTCCATCAGCAATAAAAAATCTTTCCTGGCATTGGTATCGTAAAGGTATTGCATGGAGGGAGCCATACTGGCTGTTAATCCATCACTGGCCGTGTTGCAGGCATAGGGCGTAATGGATTTTTTGCCCTTACTGTATTTGGCATAATCTTTTTGAATCAATTCAATTTTATTATTGCCAACATAGGTTACAATCAGTTTGCGCCAGGGGACAAAGGGTTCCTTGGGTTCAGCTTCGGCTGATTTGTTTGACTTTGTATTGGTTGTGGCTTTTGAAATAGGAATGGCGCGGGCAGATAAGAACTCCACAGGGGGAGCCACAAACTCAACAATCAGCAAGAGCCCGGCAAATACAGGCACTACATACACCTGCCTGCCCATACTCTTCATCAGCTTTACCTGTAACCATACGATGCCTGTAATAACGGCAGCTACCATCAACAAGTAAACAAATGCAATGATAAAATTGCCCGGACTTAAAAAGATATAGTTCATCCGTGCATAAAAGTTGAACATATTAAAGAAGAACAACTGGGGCACGAGTACAATGGCATAAATAGCCAGCGATATAAATTGCAGAATATAAAACCATCGGTAATTGCTCGTGAACAAAAGCAAACCGCAATTGACAATGAAAATAAAGCTGAGGTTTACAACAACTTCAGGATTTCCCAGTATCAATTGCGGCGCCTGTTCAATCAGTATTTGAATGGCAATTAGTAAAATCAGTTTGAATATGGCAGAAAGGAGTTGCAAGTTTTTACGATTTTTGGTTAAAGAAAATTACTTGTTAAGATTTCCATCAATCGATAATTAATGTAATAGGTTGTTCTTCCCATTTTTTGTGGCCTCAATAAATTGGCTTCTGTGAGCTTCTTTAACCAAGTTGAAGCAGTTTGTCTGTGTGCAATTTCATTATTTACAATTAAATCTATTTTTAAGTAGGGTAAAGTAAACATCAACTGAAGTAAT
>CALEST010000418.1 GCA_937907555.1 uncultured Sediminibacterium sp. | reverse complement strand
TTTTATTGCAATAAAATTTATAGGCCGCTCCCAGTGTTCTTTGTTCCATCATATGAAAAACTTTCTGAACATCCACCAGCTTTCTGCCATCCGCAGAGAAAGGCACTCCTGCTCTCAAAAATTCTTCAATGAGCATCGGTATATCAAAACGATTGCTGTTATATCCACCCAAATCACAATTTTCAATAAACTGTTTTATTTCATTGGCAACCTGTTTAAAACTAGGTGCATCTTTAACCATTTCATCTGTAATACCATGAACATCAGATGCCCCGGCAGGAATAGGTATCTGGGGATTAATTAGTTTTCTCTTTACCTGTCTGGTTCCATCCGTTAATATTTTTACTATGGCAATTTCTACTATTCGGTCATTACTGATATTTACACCGGTAGTTTCAAGATCAATAAAAGCGATGGGTCTGGTTAAATTTAATTTCATTCTATAATTTCAGGATGAGGTTGGCATGATTTCTTCTGCCAACGAATTTATGTTTAATCCATCATAATTTCCACTACTCATGAACAGAATATTTGCATTGACAGTGTTAATTTTCCTTAGCCAATTCAACAATTCGGACTTGTCATTCAGAACAATCAATGCATCATTTCCAAATCCTTCCTTCACTTTATCTGCTGGCAAATCGGGCATCTTCTTGATTTCCAATGCATGCTTTGCATAAAACACTACTGCTTCATCTACCCCATCCAGGGCTCCTTTGTATTCATTCATGAAATTTACATTCAGACTACTGTAAGTGTGCAACTCCAGAATGGCAATTAATTTTCTTTCTGGAAACTGCTTTTTTACAGCTTCCACCGTAGCTTTTACTTTGCTTGGCGCGTGTGCAAAATCACGATAGACATTGGTAACATCGCTTTTTGCCAGCAATTCCAATCTTTTAGCAGCGCCGGTAAAGCTAGCAATTGATTGTAAAAAAGATTCCGTAGAAATACCTAATTGCAAACAGGCATAATATGCAGCCATGGCATTCATTAGATTGTGATTTCCAAAAACACTTAACCCCCCTTTAATACCATTTACTTCCACTGTTGTAGTTCCATTCTTTATTTCATGCTGAGGAATGCCATAAGCTTGATATTGAATATCTGATCTTTTGTTCTTTTCTATCAGTTCAACCAGCACCGGATCTGTTTCATTATAGATCAAAATGCCCCCTGGTTCTATCTTCTGAATAAATATTACAAACTGTTCCAGATAAAAATCAAATGTGGGAAACACATTGATATGATCCCAGGCTATTCCTGTAAGGATGGCTACATGAGGAAAAAGAAAATGAAATTTGGGGCTTTTCTCCAGAACACTGGCAGGATACTCATCCCCTTCGCAAACAATTACAGGCGCTTCTGTAATCTGAACCGACTGATCAAAACCCGTCAGTTTTGCTCCCACCAGATAATCAAAAGCCATTTGCTGCTCTTTCAACACATGCATAATCATACTGGTCGTGGTGGTTTTTCCGTGACTGCCCCCCACTATAACCCGCTTTTTCTGAACAGATTCCTGATAAATATATTCGGGGAAAGAATAAATAGGTAGCCCTAAATCCCTGGCTTTCAACAACTCCGGGTTATCTCCCCTGGCATGCATTCCCAGAATAACAGCATCCAGATCAGCTGTTATAAATTCAGGATTCCACCCAATTGCATCCGGTAAAATACCTGATTCCCTTAGATTACTGAGAGCAGGTTCAAAAATTTCGTCATCCGTGCCGGTTACCTGATATCCTTTCTTTTTTAGTGCAATGGCCAGTTGATGCATCACACTTCCCCCTATTGAAATAAAATGAACCTTCATACGTTTATAGTTTAGTCAAAACAATTTAACAATATCAAATACAAAAACAGGCAGCATATTCCCCTGAATTGATATCTTTGTTCAGGTGCAAAATACATCTTCCAAGATAAAGCCCAACAGCATGAAAAAAATCAGTCTCATCCTTCTTATCGCCATCAGCTCAGCGCTGGTATTCAGTTCCTGCGCTTCTGTTAAAGGAAAGGGATGCCCTACCACCAATCCCCGCTATTTCAGAGGTTAATCTGCAATGCTTGTTTTAAATGAATTAATTTTGCAGAAATAAGCATTATGAACTGGATTCATTTAACAGATATAGCAACTATTGACCAGATTATTAAAGATTCTTTTGATCAGCCACAGGTTATTTTTAAACATAGTACCCGTTGCTCAATCAGCTCTATGGCTTTGAACCGTTTGGAAAGAGAAGAAGCTCCTGCCAATGTCCATTTCTATTACCTCGATTTATTGAACTATCGCAATATCTCCAACGAAATTGCCGATAAATTCAGTGTATACCATGAGTCTCCGCAAATTCTGATTATCAAAAACGGAGAATGTGTGTACGATGAAAGCCATCAGGGCATCAATATGAGTGAAATTGCAGAACAGGTGGCAGCTTAGTACTCAAATCTAGAATGTATGAATATTACCATTTTTGGAGCAACTGGTCAGGTAGGCAAAAGAATTGTACAAATGGCACTGAATCAGGGGCACCATGTTACTGCATTCGGAAGAAATGTTGAGTCTCTGATTGACAGAGATAATACCAATGAATTACTGACCGCGCAAAAAGGGTATTTATTCAATG
>CALEST010000417.1 GCA_937907555.1 uncultured Sediminibacterium sp. | reverse complement strand
TTTGTCTCCACAATGGTTTACCATTTTTAAAAACAATTAAAGTAGGTACCCCCTGCACCTGATAAGCTGCGGCAGCCTGTGGATTTTTATCTACATCCACTTTTATAATGGTCACATCATCGCCCAGACTGTCTTTCACCTCCTTTAAAATAGGAGACATCATTTTGCAGGGGCCACACCACTCTGCAAAAAAATCTACCAGTACAGGTTTATCCGAATGTATGATTTCATTAAAAGTCATATAATTTATTTTAAAGCTTGATTGGATTCCTTTTTTTCCTCTTTTTTGAATATCCCGAGTAGCAACGCGCCCATCAATGATCCGTATAAAGTACTGTTTAATGGCTTTGAAGTAATTGCACATTTACCTGATACACATCCTACCTGTTGCCAATAAACATATCCTGCAATGGCACCTAATACAGTTCCTATCAGGTAAAGTTTATTATTATTTAACCACTTCTTCATACGTAATATCTTCTGTGCTTTTATTGGATTTTTGAATCGGTGTATTACAGCCACCAACACCACAACATCCTGTATTAAAAAGGGCCATGATGGTAAATAAAACACCTGCAACTCCAAATACCGTGTCTTTATTTGCAATGGCCTGGATAATAATGGCAATTCCAGCCAGCAAGCGGATTACCCGCATCCAATTCCAATTACTCAAAATTATCTCTTTCATAACCCTACTTTTTAAATGAATACAAATGTAAAAAACAAGTACCCCTGCTCATGGTAACAAAGGTTACACAGCTGGAGCACATTCCTGCGTACGCCAGAATACTTTTAAGGTACAACACATCCTTGCATTGGCAATCAGGCCTGCCCCAGCGGTAATTCCTGCGATAATATATAATGCAGGTTCCAATGCCAGCCAATCTGCAAGAACTCCACTTAAAAGAGCGCCAACCACATAGCCCATGTCTCTCCAGAATCGAAACACGCCCATCACTTCCGCTCTCTGTGTTGGATGTGCATTCTCAGCAACCACTGTTAAAAAATTAGGATATACCAGTCCTGTTCCCAAGCCCAGCAAAACGGCAGCTATTATCGCCCCTGATAATGAAGGGAAAACAACAAGGAAAACAATTGCCAAAGCCTGCAATAGCATACCAAGGGTAATAAGCTGCTTTTTACAAAACCAATCTCCCATTTTACCAGTAAACAATTGTGAAATACCCCAGACTGCGGGATAAATGCCGGCAATCATACCAATCTGCGCGATTGTATAATGACGCTGCATTAATAATAATGGAACCAGTCCCCACATAACCCCATCATTTAAGTTGTTAACCAACCCATTCAGGGTAACACTACCTAAATTCCTGTGATTCCAGCTGGTCTGGGACCAAATATTTTTTATTATCGGAATACTGCTCTCTCTGGATTCAGCCTGCACAAAAGCAGCCGTATCCTTCACATAAAACAAAGACAAAACCAATCCCGCAAATACAAAGAACAAACCCGGGATGAAGGGATATAGTTCATAACCATATTTTGCTGCTAATTCAGACGATATATAGGCAGCTAAACCAACAGACAAATAGCCGGCGAACTCATTGATACCCATGGCCAGGCCTCTGTTTTTATTGCCAACTAAATCAATTTTCATAAGTACGGTGGTACTCCAGGTAAGGCCTTGGCTAAGACCCAAAAGTATATTGGCAAGAATAACCCAGTTCCAATGATTGGCATACATCAAAATAAAGGGAACTGGTGCTGCCATCAACCAGCCAGCCACTAGAATTTGTTTCCTTGTAAATTTCTTTGAGAAAGCGCCCACTGCATAATTGCTAAAAGACTTACTAATACCAAAGGCAATAATAAAACTGGTAAGGGCAGTTGCCGAAGACAAAGAAAAAAGTGACTTGCCGAATTCCGGTAGAATAGAGCGCTCCATACCCACCATTGCCCCCACAAAGGCATTGACAATGACAAGAAGTAAAAATTGAAGCTTATTTTCCCTCAATCCCTGCATGCAAAAGAATTTGCAGCAAGTTAGAAAGAAAGCATTTCAAGGATGGTAACAAAAGTTACGAATGAGCAATTTTCACTACCGCATCCAGTTTCACCGTTGCCTTGATGGAATTAGATATCAAACAGGCTTTTTCTGTTTTCTCCAATACACGCATGGCCCTCTCTGCAATAGTTTCATCAGAAATCACCAATTCAGGCTTCAACAATACAGTCGTAATCATGTATTTTCCTTCAGGCTGTTCCAATAAGCCCACTGCCTTCACATTAATAGAAACAAATGGCAATTTGGAATTCTCGGCAATGGCTAAAAAAGTGGTCATGTAGCATGAATTTACTGCTGCTACCAGTAAATGTTCCGGCGACCAAATACCCGGCATTCCCTTGGGAAATTCAGGAGGAGTAGCCACTTCAATGGTATTGGTTAATACAGGAGAACTGATGGTCCCTTTTCTGTCAGATTGCCAAACTAAGTCTACTTCGTAATGAAATGGGGTACTCATATTTTATAATTTTAATGTTTTAGATGGACATACAAAATTGGTGCGGGGAATATTGGTTTCTGCAATGGCCTTGTAACCGCCAGCAATTTCAGTAAAGTTTCTGTATCCACGGGCCTGCAAAATGCTCGCTGCAATCATACTTCTGTAACCACCTGCACAATGCACAAAAAAATGTTCACCTGGGTTTATCTCCTTTATCCAGTCATTGATGTATAGTAAGGGTTTGTTGTATGCATTTTCAATATGCTCTGCTGCATACTCTCCTTCCCTTCTAATATCAAAAACAGTATCAGTCTTTACATCCAGCATACCAGCAAATTCAGTTGCACCAATCCTTTCAACTGTATCAACCGGCTTGCCCGCATTCAGCCAGCTTTCAAATCCACCTTCCAGATAGCCAATAACATGATCAAACCCAACCCTGCTCAAACGGGTAATCGCATCCTTGTAAGAGTCGCCATCACAAACCAATAAAATGGGCTGTTTCACATCTACAATCATGGCTCCCACCCAAGGTGCAAAATCACCACCCAAACCAATATTGATAGACTGAGGTATAAATCCTTTGTAAAAAACACCAGAATCTCTTGTATCTAAGATCAATGCACCAGTAGCGTCTGCAGCAGCTTCAAAAGCATCTACTGTCAACGGTGTTGAGCCCTTATGCAAAACAGATTCAAAAGAATCATACCCCTGTTTATTCATTGCCACATTCATTCCAAAATACCCGGGAGGTGGCTGAAGTCCATCGATAACTGCTTTAATAAAGCTATCCTTATCGGGCTGATTCAGCGCATAGTTTACTTTCTTTTGATTGCCTAAAGTATCCACGGTTTCCTTCATCATATTTTTACCACAGGCGCTGCCAGCTCCATGTGCAGGATATACAATAGTATCATCAGGTAAAGGCATAATCTTATTCACCAGACTATCGTATAACAATCCTGCCAATTCTTCCTGCGTCATATTAGCTGCTTTCTGTGCCAGATCGGGTCTGCCAACATCTCCCAGGAAGAGCGTATCTCCACTGAATATACATTGTGGTTTTTCATATTCATTTAATAATAAAAAAGTACTGCTTTCCAATGTATGTCCGGGTGTATGCAAAACTTTAATCCGAATTTTCCCTATTGAAAATATTTCTCCGTCTTCAGCTACCACAGAATCGAAACTGGGTTTAGCTGTTGGACCAAATACTATTTTAGCACCTGTAGCCTTACTTAAATCAATATGTCCACTTACAAAATCTGCATGAAAATGGGTTTCAAAAATATATTTAAGGGTAACATTGTCTTTTGCAAGTCTATCCAGATAAGGTTGAATTTCTCTTAAAGGATCTACAATTGCCGCTTCTCCTTCAGAAACAATATAATAAGCGCCCTGCGCCAGACAACCGGTATAAATTTGTTCAATTTTCATACTAGTCAATTTTAATAAGGATGTAAACCTCCTGAATTATTGAAAAAAAATTGGTATCAAAAGTTACATTTCAGCTTGTTGCTATTGGGCTATTATATGGCCATCAGGATTCAATAAAAATTCTGCTTTACATTCGGTTGCACAAAATCCATATACTTTACCTCCATAATGTGCAGTATCATCTATACCGGCTGTTACAGGCATTCCGCAGATAAAATCCCTTTTATTGGCAACCATCTCGGGTGTGTACTTAGCTGCAGAATCGGAACTGGCATGATGCTCCATAGACGCTCCATGTTTTACCGGTGCCATATTCTTATCAGCAACTTTTTCTGCAGGTGCGTTGTTGCATGAAGCTAATATAACTAATAGCATTGCTGCCAAAAACACATTGATTCTTTTCATATTCGCTATTTTCCATTCAAAATTAACAAACAGGGTTTCCTAAAAAAATGAGTTTAATCATAAAAAAAGCTGCCGGGGGAGGCAGCTCTAACTAAACTCATTGCTCACAATGCAACTACGGACTGTCCGGAGCTGATCCACTCATTCATACCAGGAGAATAGTTAACAATATTATTAAATCCGTTTTTTGCAAGAATAGAATAGCCTATTGAAGCCCTGTCTCCACCCTGACAATGAATCATGACTTTTTTGGTTTTGCTGATTTTGTTCAGGTTATCAGGTAAAGTACCAACAAATACATTTTCGGCACCTTCAATATGTCCTGCATTATATTCAGCCACACCTCTTAAATCAACTACCTGCACTTCAGGATCTTTAGCTAATATTTTTGCAGTTTCTAAATCGACCTGATTAACTTTATTAAGCGTTCCTCCTGCGTTGGTGTATTCATTAACAGATGGTAAATAACCAGCTATATTGTCCAAACCAATCCGCATTAATTTTCTGGTTAAATCATCTAACATTGACTCTTCCGCCAAAATCATAAATGGTTCGTCATAAGTAAGGTACCAGCCAGCCCAGGTTGCAAAGGAATTATTGCCCTGTACGTTTAAACTTCCTGGAATAAATCCGGCAGCAAATTCTGTCTTTGGTCTGGCATCTAATAATTTAATGCCTTTAGCCATATTCGCATTCACTTCTTCTATGGAAAGTTGCTTCAGTTTTGGAACTTCCGTTAATAAAGGACGATCTACCTTGTTTAACTTTTTCATCATAGCAAAATACTTTGGCGGCTCCGGTTGATCTGCCAATAGGAATTTGATAAACCCATCTTCGTTTTTTGCATACTGGAATGCCCAGTTTCTTGCTTTTTCATATCCAACAGTAGTACTTGGAACTGCTCCCAAAGCCTTACCACAAGCCGAACCTGCGCCATGGCCTGGCCAAACCTGTACATAGTCAGGTAATGCATTAAATTTATTAATGCTCTGGTACATTTGTTTGGCACCTTTATCCTGTGTACCTATCATTCCAGCCGCTTTCTCTAATAAATCGGGTCTTCCGATATCGCCAACGAAAACAAAATCACCAGTGAACAACATTACAGGTTCATCACTTGCAGGGTGATCGGTTAATAAGAAACTGATACTCTCAGGGGTATGTCCTGGTGTGTGCATTACTTTAAAACTCAAATTGCCCAGTTTGATAATATCATTATCTTTTAATCCCACATGAGGAAATTCGTATTCCCATCCCTCTCCACCTTCTGCTGACAAATACAGCTGCGCTCCGGTTAGCTTAGCCAACTCCCTTGATCCCGCAAGGAAATCTGCGTGAATATGTGTTTCAAAAATATGGGTGATGGTCATATTATTGGCTTTGGCTATTTCAAGGTAGGTATCCACATCTCTTTTGGCATCTATCACTGCAGCAACACCTGCTTTCTGGCATCCAATAAAATAACTGGCTTGTGCTAAACTCTTGTCGTAAATGTGTTGAAAAAA
>CALEST010000416.1 GCA_937907555.1 uncultured Sediminibacterium sp. | reverse complement strand
CCTTTCCTTTATGTTTTCATCAAATTCTCCTGTGATTATTTTTTCAATTCTATCTAATGTTTGTGGATGAATATCAGATGCATTCCAGTATTTGCCGAAACGCATCAGCGGCAATAATTTTTTAATAGCTTTTGGCGAGTAAGCTCCATACTCATTTTGGTAAGGAGGGTGTTTTTTTAATTCATTTACAAAACCATCCGGTAGGTTGTTTTTATTTGCAAAGCTTTTTAAAGCTTTTATAACTTCCTCTTTATAATTTACCGAATAAAATATATGCCATAATTCTTCCTCTCTTTGTTTAGTCAAAAAGCTTTTATCAAGACCATCAATTTTACCAATTTTATTCAGCATAATTGCCCTTGTTTCATTACATGGGTATGATTTAGAATCATCTTTTATTGCGTCATAAACATAATTCCATCTGTAATTAGTGGGCTTTAGTTTTAGGGGCTTTAAGAGATAATTAAATAAAGCCTTTTGATCGATTTCTTTTCTATCATTTAACCATTCAAACAGGTTTGTCCAGTCTTCTTCAAATCTTAGAATCTCATGAGTCACATCTAGATCATTGACTTTTTCATAAATACGCAAATTTTGAAGCCATTGCCAAAGCCTAAATTCTTGAAATAGTGGGTGCGATTTTGGAATACATTTTAAAGGCATTTTCTGCGATATTCCATCTTTAGTAAATGATCTCGTTTCAAACTTACAGTCGCTGATTAATGATTTTTTGCTTTTTAGTGGTCTTTGATAAAAAATAATGTCGTTTAAAATAAGATGAACTAAATCTTTGTTAACAATAGAATTTTTATGATCTTCATTATTTTGATATAGTTCATTTAACGCCTTTTTATAAAGGGGTTTGTTTTTTAATTCTTCATGGAATGCTTGTTGAGTAGATAAGATTTTGAATAGTTCAGACTTATAATATTTACGCTCAACAACTCTAACTAAACTCCCTTTAATTTTTTGTTTAGGGTTTTTTAATAAAGCATCATAAATGTATTCTCCAACGGTTTTTCCACTGTTTTCAATTGAATATTCTGTTCTTTTTTTTACTAGTGTCCAATCATTTTCGTCTGGGGCTCTAAAAGTTCTTTTTTCTTTACCTGTTTTGTCCATAGTTGTAGTTACTACAAATTCTTTAATCTTGCCTTTCCATAAAACTGGTGTAGTGCTTGGCTTAATAAAATCCCATCCGTTTTCTAGAATTATTTTATAGAGAGCTTGCTTTTTTGCATTAACCTCTTTTGTATCAATAACATCAATTACTTGTAAAGGATAAAACTCAACTAGTTTATCAGTATTTACCTCTTCCTCGTCTTCACCTCTTAATTGATAATATCCCCTTTTTTGATTGAAGTTTAACAAAAGCCATGCAAGTTCCTCTTTATCAATTTTTTGAGTTAGTGCCTTTTTGCGTAGAAAATATATTGTCCAGTCATATGGTATTAGTTTTCCCTCAGCCAGAATCTCTGGCTGGTGTTTTTTGAAATCTTCAAGCATTTCAAAGAAAGCTTTTTTATAAATAAATTCGAACGCATTTGATTCTTTATTAAATCGGTATGCCATTTTTGGCTCCTTTTCTTTTTTAAACTGCCCAAGTCTTTGTTCAAAATCAATTTCACACTTATAATGTTCGGGCAAGAAGTCAAGTATATTAAGTACTCTGTGTAGTCGCTCTCTCCTTAAAAGATGCCTCTCTCTTAGCCTCCTTATTCCCCTAAGTTCTGTTCGCTTCGCAGCACTAGATTCTGTTATACCGCTATCGAATTTTCCTAGAATATCTTCACTCATAGGAATTATTCTGGTTCCTAACTTAATTATTTCTCCAGTTTTGTTTTCTACATCTTGATTTATTAATGCCCACCCAATACTGTTGGTTCCCAAATCCAATCCCAAAATTTTTTTGTTCATATACTTTTATTTACTAATTTCATTTTGAAAGCAAATCACAATAAGGATTATTCCGTTGTGAAAACATTTAAGCCGCCTCGTCTTTCAATACGGGGCATTTTTATGCGCTTTCTACAAAACAGAGAATACTTTATAAAATAACAATTGGGGAGGAATACCAATATAAGACGAAATTCTTATATGAGCAAATTCAAAAAATAAACTACCAAATCGTTCAGAGACCTTAATTTTGCAGAATTCTTAGAAAAAATGAACCCTACTCTGAACTCCAACGAATCAATCCCTTCTAAAAAGAAAAAAATCATTGTTTTAGGCAGCGGCCCCAACCGCATTGGACAGGGAATTGAATTTGATTATTGTTGTGTACACGGTCTTCTGGCCATTAAGGAATGCGGATACGAAGCCATTATGGTGAACTGTAACCCGGAAACGGTTTCCACCGATTTCGACATGGCAGACAAATTGTACTTCGAGCCGGTATTCTGGGAGCATCTTTGGGAAATCATTGAACTGGAAAAACCAGACGGAATTATTGTTCAGCTGGGTGGACAAACTGCATTGAAACTGGCGAAGCGTTTACATGAAAAAGGTGTTCCAATTGTAGGTACGGCTTTCGAGAACATGGACATTGCGGAAGACAGAGGTCGTTTCAGTGATTTATTAAAAGAATTGAATATTCCTTATCCAGAATATGGTACTGCCTACAATGCAGACGAGGCAATTGAAGTGGCTAATAAAGTAGGGTATCCAGTACTCGTAAGACCTAGCTATGTAATTGGCGGACAAAGGATGAGAATTGTAATCAACGACGAAGAAGTTGAAAAGGCCGTTATCAGTTTATTAAAACATATTCCCGGTAATAAAATCCTGATTGACCATTTCCTTGACAGATGTCAGGAAGCAGAAGTAGATGCCATTTTTGATGGTGAGGAATTTCATATCATGGGAGTGATGGAACATATTGAACCTGCAGGTATTCACAGTGGGGACAGCAATGCGGTTTTACCTGCATTCAATCTTACTCCGCTGGTAATTGAAACCATGGAATTCTATGCAGAAAAAATTGCCCGTGCCTTAAATATCCGCGGCCTAATCAATATTCAGTTTGCTATTAAAGATGGTAAAGTGTATGTGATTGAAGCCAATCCACGAGCTTCCAGAACAACCCCGTTTATTGCAAAAGCCTATCAGATTCCTTATTTGAATATTGCTACCAAAGTAATGCTAGGTGCTGCAAAATTATCGGAGTTTACCATGGAGAAAAAACTGGAAGGATACGCCATTAAAGAACCCGTATTCAGTTTTGAAAAGTTCCCTGGTGTAAACAAAGAACTAGGACCAGAAATGAAGAGTACAGGAGAAGCCATCCGTTTTATTAAAGATCTCAGAGATCCTTATTTCAGAACACTCTACAAAGAACGTAGTATGAACCTGAGCAGATAAGGTATTAATACCCTTTTTGAAGGCCGCAGTAAAATACTGTGGCCTTTTTGTTTAGGTTTATTCCATGGCGAAAATTTATACATCGCAAAGCTGGTGGCAATTTCCCATGATACGCATTACCCTTGCACT
>CALEST010000415.1 GCA_937907555.1 uncultured Sediminibacterium sp. | reverse complement strand
AGTGGGAGGGTAGCCCATGGCATTCTCGAAATCATGAACCTATTGGATGTACAGGAAGTAGAGCCGGAAGAATACCTGAGCAAGGAATTCGATTATCCGGTCTATGTGCATTTGAAGGGCAATAATTTATACCGTCACAAAGAAACCAAGACTTATAACCGCGATGAATTCCACGATCATCCGGAACAATACGAATGTTTATTCCTGCCTTACTGCGCGCATACCGATGTGCTAATGAATGGTATTTACTGGGGCAACAATGTGCCGCGCTTGTTTGAGATGGAACACTTAAAAGATCCCAACTTCCGCATCACTACCATTGCCGATATTACCGATGACAAGCACGGTTCTGTGCCTTGTAATTTAGGAGACGCTACCATTGATGATCCTGTGTATGGAGTGAACCTGCAGACGGGTGAACAAACGGCTCCCTATATTCGCGGTTCTATCGATATCATGGCCGTTGGGAATCTGCCCAATGAATTGCCGCGGGATGCCAGCCGTTATTTCGGCGAGCCGTTAATTAAATACATTCTGGAAGACGTGCGCAAAGGAGGTTCTGCCACTATTGAAAATGCGACCATTTTACAGGATGGAAAACTAACGCCTGCTTTTGACTATTTGAAAGAATACGCTGCGCTGGATTAAGATTGCCTATTTCAGCAAAATCTTAATCTCATTGAGTTTCATCAATGCTTCCACCGGTGTGAGCTGGTTGATATCAATGGCATTGAGTTTCTCGCGGATGCTTTCAAAGGTTTCGGTATGCGCATCAAAAATGCTCAGTTGCACCTTGGGCACACTTGCATTTTGTACAGCTTCACTCACCGCATTTTTGCTCATTTGATTGCCTGCTTCTTCGCGCACATGGGCTTTCTCCAGTTGCTCCATAATGGCATTGGCCCGCTTAATCAATGGTGCCGGCATGCCCGCCATTTTGGCTACCTGTATACCAAAGCTATGCGTACTGCCGCCTGCTGCCATTTTGCGCAGGAAGATGATTTTATTGTTCAGTTCCTTGTGCGTGATATGGTAGTTCTTTACGCGGGGTAAATGTTCTTCCAGTTCATTCAACTCATGGTAGTGCGTGGCAAACAAAGTCTTGGGTGCGGCTTCGCTGTTGTGGATGAATTCCACCATACTCCAGGCAATGGAAATACCATCATAGGTAGCCGTTCCTCTTCCAATTTCATCCAGCAGAATCAAACTGCGCTCACTCATATTGTTGATGATGCTGGCGGTCTCATTCATTTCTACCATGAAAGTAGATTCACCTCCGCTTAAATTATCGGATGCGCCCACACGGGTAAAGATTTTATCGGTCAGGGGAATCAATGCTTCTGTGGCGGGAACAAAAGATCCCATATGTGCCATCAGGGTTATGATGGCCGTCTGTCTTAACAGTGCACTCTTACCACTCATATTCGGCCCTGTTAAAATAATGATCTGTTGTCCCTGGTTGTCCAGTACAATATCATTGGCAATATAGGGTTGGTCGGCGGGTAGCTTTTGTTCTATCACCGGATGTCTGCCTTCCTTGATGTTCAGCTCCAACCCCGCATGTACATGGGGTTTGCGGTAATTAAATAGCAGGGCATTTTCTGCAAAGCAGGCCAGGCAATCCAGGATGGCAACAATGCTACCATTGGTTTGAATGGGTGCAATAAATGCCTGTAAGTCCTGAATTAACTGGCTGTACAATGCCTGTTCTATCGCCAGTATCCGGTCTTCTGCTCCCATGATTTTTTCTTCATAGGTTTTCAGTTCGGGGGTGATATAACGTTCGGCATTGGTCAGGGTCTGTTTGCGAATCCAGTCTGCAGGTACTTTGTTCTTGTGTACATTGGTTACTTCCAAGTAGTATCCAAACACATTGTTGAAACTGATTTTCAGTGAACTGATGCCTGTTCTTTCTGCTTCTCTCTCCTGTATGTTTACGAGGAATTCTTTTCCGCCATTGGCGATATTTCTGAGCTCATCCAGTTCGGCATTTACACCTGCTGCTATTACGCCTCCCTTGGTAATCAGCACAGCCGGGTTCTCCTGAATTTCTATTTCTATTCTTTCCTGCATGGCTTTGCAGGGATTAATTTGTTGTGCCAGCTTTTGTAAATACGGGTTGCTGCAATCGGCCAACAGCGTTTGTATAATTTCAGTCTGTGCCAATCCCCTCGATAACTGTACTACTTCTCTGGGACCAATTTTTTGCAGCGCGATTTTACTCACCAGTCTTTCAATATCGCCGCAGGCTTTCATGGCGGTTAAGAGCGGCTGCCTGGTTTCGGGGTGTAAGATCAACCATTCCACTCCGTTCAGTCTTTCCTGTATGGCGGCTTCCTGTTTTAAAGGAAATACCATCCAGCGCTTGAGCAGGCGCGCGCCCATGGGGCTTACCGTATGATCCAGTACCTGTAACAGGGAATGATGGCCTTCTGCGTGCGTAGGTAAGAGTTCTAAGTTGCGTATCGTAAACCGATCCATCCATAAAAAGTCTTCTCTTTCTATGCGCTGCAATCGGGTAATATGTT
>CALEST010000414.1 GCA_937907555.1 uncultured Sediminibacterium sp. | reverse complement strand
TAAATTAGATACTTTCAGGGTTCAAATTGTAGTATGCGATTTTTTCTTTTTTCAGCAGTTTTACCTTTTTTGCTTTTGCCGGCTTGTAAACCTCCACAAAAAAAGGAATCTGCGCCAATTTTGCAGGGGGTAAAAGGCAAGGTTATGACGGTTTCCGGGAACCAGATGCCCAGAATTGGGGCGCCTGCAGCTGAACCCAAACCCTATCCAACCACTGTGTTTTTTTATGAGCCTACAGACCTTACCAAAGTGCAGCAATGGAATAAAGGTCCTTTGTTTACCAATATTTACACCAAACTGGTGATGGCGGTAGATACCGATAGCACGGGTACTTATATTGCCAAATTGCCCGAAGGAACCTATTCTGTATTTGTGCAGGCCGGACAACAGTTTTTTGCCAATCAGTTTGATATCAGGAATAATATCAACCTGGTTTCAGTTGAAAAAGGAAAACTGACCGAGTTGAATATACTGGTGAATTTTGCAGCAAGCTATTAGGCTTCCCCTATCTTTGCACTCCTTTTTTAAGGATTGTGAACATGAATCTGCCGCATCTAATGCATCAATACCTGCAATCACCCCTGGTAGAACAGTTGGTGAAAAGGGTAAACTATGCCGATGCCCAACAGCTGTATCTAAAAAATTTACAGGGAAGCAGTGCGGAATTTATGGTGAGTGCTGTTTTTCAGCATGATGCGGGTAAAGATTTGAATCACCTGATTGTACTGAATGATGCTGAAGAAGCAGCTTATTTTCACAACACACTCGAAAATCTTACCAGCGCCTTAGACCTTTTTTATTTTCCCTCCAGTTTTAAGAACAGGAAAAATTTCCGTCTGCTCAACAGTTCTCATGTAATGCTTCGCACCGAAGCATTAACCAAACTGTCCGGAGGTGGAAATAAGAAAATAGTAGTGACCTATCCGGAAGCTATTTTTGAAAAAGTGATTTTGCCAGGAACCATCAGTAGCAATATCATCAGCATTAAAACCAATGATACCATTCAGCCAGAGAGCCTAATGGATTTGTTTGTGATGTATGGATTTGAGCGAACCGATTTTGTGTATGAACCAGGTCAGTTTGCTTTAAGAGGGGGTATTCTGGATATTTATTCTTTTGGAAATGAAAAGCCCTATCGGGTTGAACTCTTTGGGAATGAAGTAGACAGCATCCGCATTTTTGATCCTGAAACACAGTTGAGTGAGCGGAAACTGTTGCAGGTAAATATCATTCCAAACGTTGATATTTTACCTGATACAGCAGGAGCAGATGCGGGTGAAAAAATTTCCTTGTTTGAGTTTATGCCAGAAAATACGGTTGTCTGGCTGAAAGACTGGGACGTAATTGAAGAGAAAATAAAAACACAGGAATCTGATTTTGAAAGTTTTTTGCAATTGCAATCTGAAGGCTATTTTGCCAAACAACAAGACGAAGAAGAACAACATATTTTAAAGTCAGTATCGGCTGCTGATTTCATCTCAGCCAGTCTTTTATTGCCCATTCTGCAACAGAAGAAATTGGTTGAGTTTGGATTTAAACCACAACTCACCAAAGAAGAACTGGTTTTTGAAACCAGACCTCAACCTGCTTTCAACCGGCAATTTGAATTATTGATCAAAGACCTGAAAGCCCTGGAGGGTGCGGGTTACAGCATTTATATTTTTGCGGATCAGGTAAAGCAGCTGGAAAGACTGCACACTATTTTTACCGACCTGCAAACAGAAATTCAGTTTACTCCGGTAGGTACCAGTATTCACGAAGGGTTTATAGACCATTCTCTGAAACTGGTTTGTTATACCGATCATCAGATTTTTCAACGTTACCATAAGTACCGTGTAAAGCAGGCTTACAACAAAAACAAAGCGCTTACCTTAAAAACGTTACGTGATTTACAGCCTGGTGATTATGTAACCCATATTGATCATGGGGTAGGAACCTATAGTGGTCTGCAAAAATTGGAAGTAAACGGCAAAATTCAGGAAGCGGTCAGAATCATTTACAAAGACAGTGATATACTGTATGTAAACATCAATTCTTTACACAAGATTTCAAAGTATACAGGTAAGGAAGGAACGGTACCCAAGATTAATAAACTGGGTAGTGATGTATGGAATCGTTTAAAGGAGAAGACCAAGGCAAAAGTGAAGGAAATTGCTTTTGACCTGATTAAATTATACGCTCAACGCAAGGCACAGAAGGGTTTTGCGCATGCACCGGATAACTATCTGCAAACCGAACTGGAAGCTTCTTTTATATATGAAGATACTCCGGATCAAAGCAAAGCTACTGCAGATGTAAAAAGAGATATGGAGCAGGAAGCGCCCATGGATCGGTTGGTTTGTGGGGATGTGGGATTTGGAAAAACGGAGATTGCCATTCGCGCCGCTTTCAAATCGGTGGTAGATGGAAAGCAGGCTGCCATATTGGTACCAACTACCATCCTTGCTTTTCAGCACTATAAAACTTTCAAAGACCGACTCAAGGATTTTCCGGTAACGGTGGATTATATCAATCGTTTTAAATCGGCCAAGGAAAAGAAAGAAACCCTTCAAAAAGTAAAGGAAGGAAAGATTGATATCATAGTGGGTACCCATGGTTTATTGGGCAAAGAAGTATCTTTCAAAGACCTGGGCATCATGATTATTGACGAAGAGCAGAAATTTGGTGTGGCGCATAAAGAGAAGCTGAAGACGCTGAAAACCAATGTGGACTGCTTAACTTTAACGGCGACTCCAATCCCCCGGACCCTGCAATTCAGTTTAATGGGTGCAAGGGATTTAAGTATTATGAATACACCACCCCCGAACCGACAGCCTATTCAGACGGAAGTACAGGTGTTTAATCAGGACTTTATCAGGGATACCATTTATTTTGAAACAGAAAGAGGGGGACAGGTATTTTTTATTCATAACCGGATTCAGGGGCTGGCAGAAATGAGTGCCCTGATTCAGGGGCTTTGTCCGGACCTGAGCATTGGCTATGCCCATGGTCAGCTGGAAGGACATGAACTGGAAGAGAAAATTCTGGATTTTATTGAGCGCAAATATGATGTGCTGGTTTGCACCAATATAGTAGAAAGCGGCGTGGATATTCCGAATGTGAATACCATCATCGTCAACAATGCACATCAGTTTGGACTCAGTGATTTGCATCAGTTAAGAGGCAGGGTTGGACGTAGCAATAAAAAAGCATTTTGTTATTTACTGGCTCCGCCCATGAGTACTTTACCTGTTGATTCCCGAAAAAGATTGCAGACATTGGAACAGTTTAGTGATTTGGGAAGTGGGTTTCAGATTGCTATGCGAGACCTGGATATCAGAGGCGCAGGAAATATGCTGGGAGGGGAGCAGAGCGGGTTCATGGCCGAGATTGGGTTTGAAATGTACCAGAAGATTCTGGAAGAAGCCATTAAGGAACTTAAACGGTCTTCTTTCAAGGATTTATTCAAAGAAGAAATCAGCAAGCAGGACGATTTTGTAAGCGATTGTACCATTGATACCGATTTGGAAATTTTAATTCCGGATAGTTATGTAGAAAGTATTACCGAGCGACTTTCTCTGTATACCCGGCTGGACAATTGTGAAGATGACAATGAGTTGGCAGACTTTCATCTTGAGCTACAGGATCGGTTTGGTCCGGTACCTGCTGCAGTGGAGGATTTGTTTACTACTGTTAAATGCCGGAAACTCGCAGTAGACATGGGCTTTGAGAAAATGACCCTGAAAGACGAAGTACTTCGTTGCTATTTTATCAATAAGCCCGATTCCCCTTATTTTGAATCTGACCTCTTTAAAAATGTACTGGACTATTTGCAGACAGGCACCAATAAAGGAAGGCTAAAACAAACCGGGAAGGTATTTCTGTTGGTGGTGGAGCCAGTAAAGGGGATGGAAGAAATGCATCGTTTTTTAGCTCAAATGCACCAGACTGTTTTAGCTAAACCCGTAGAAGCTGCTGCACCCTAAACTGTATCAATCAGCTGATAGGGGCAAATAAAAAACCCCGGACAAGCCGGGGTTCAGTTTCTTTTTTAAAGCCGGATTAGAATCCTTTTTTCGCTACACCGTCCGCAATTGCCTGTAAAGCTTTTGCTTCACTCATGATAGCTGCCATTTTATTTCCCTTGCCATCGTGTCCACCTGCCATATAACCGCCTTTTGCAGTTTTGGTGATAACAGCGTCGTGCATGGGTACATTTTTTTCCTTTGTTTTAAGGCAATATGCTTTAATCATTTTTGAAGTGTCCATTGTTTGTTGAATTTAATTTTAATGAATAGGGTTTGGGTTAGGTAAACAAGATACTGCTTTTTTACTTAAACGTCAATTCTGGCGTATTTGGCATGACTTTCAATGAATTCCCTTCTGGGTGCCACTTCGTCGCCCATCAGCATACTGAAAATACGGTCAGCTTCGGCTGCGCTCTCAATAGTAACTCTTTTAAGGGTTCTTCTGGACGGATCCATAGTGGTTTCCCAAAGCTGTTCTGCATTCATCTCACCCAGACCCTTGTATCGCTGAATGGTAACGCTGTCTTCCTTGCCACCGCCCAGTTTCTCAATCAGGCCTTTTCTTTGTTCTTCGCTGTATGCGTATTCCTGTTCCTTTCCTTTCTTTACCAGGTATAACGGGGGTTGAGCAATGTAAACGCATCCCTGTTCTACCAGTTCCTTCATGTAACGGAAGATAAAAGTCAGAATCAAAGTGGCAATATGCGATCCGTCCACATCGGCATCCGTCATGATAATCAGCTTGTGATACCTTAGTTTGGAAATGTTCAGGGCTTTGGGATCTTCCGGTGTTCCAACTGTTACACCCAGTGCCGTGTACATATTGCGAATTTCCTCGTTCTCATAAATCTTGTGCTCCATGGCTTTTTCCACGTTCAGGATTTTACCCCTTAAAGGTAAAATGGCCTGATAGCTTCTGTCCCTTCCTTGTTTGGCTGTACCACCTGCAGAGTCTCCTTCCACCAGGTATAGTTCGCATTTAACAGGGTCTTTTTCACTGCAATCTGCCAGTTTGCCGGGTAAGCCACCACCAGACAATACGGTCTTTCTTTGTACCATGTCTCTGGCTTTCTTCGCGGCCACTCTTGCCTGTGCAGCCAGAATGATTTTAGAAATCACCTGCTTGCTTTCTTTAGGATTTTCTTCCAGATAAGCTTCCAGAGCCCGGGCAACCGTAGTTTGAACCACCCCGCTCACTTCGCTATTTCCTAATTTGGTTTTTGTTTGTCCTTCAAACTGTGGCTCAGGTACTTTAACAGAGATAATAGCACTTAAGCCTTCTCTGAAATCATCTCCCTCTACCGTAACTTTTGCTCTTTCAAATAACCCTTCCTTATCTCCATAACTTTTGAATACACGGGTTAAAGCCTGACGGAAACCGGTAACGTGGGTACCACCTTCAATGGTATTGATATTGTTTACATAAGAGAAGATATTCTCTTTAAAATCGTCGTTATACGTTAAAGCTACTTCCACTGCAACATTGGTGGCTTCATCATGACCTTCCACAAATAAAGGAGCATTCAAAATTGGATTCCTGTTGGCATTTCTGTCCAGCATTTCAACAAATTCAATAATCCCCCCTTCACTGTAGAAATGATTGCTGTATGCATTTCCTGCTTCGTCCAGCTCTCTTAAATCGGTAAGGGTAATATTAATCTTACGGTTCAGATAAGCCAGTTCTCTCAATCTGCCTTCCAGAATTTCCTTTCTGTAAACGGTTTCCTGGAAAATGCTGGCATCCGGCCAGAAATGAACTTTGGTTCCGGTGATATCGCTGGTGCCAATTTCGCGAACAGCGTATTTGGGAACACCTATAGAATATTCCTGTTCAAATATTTTTCCTTCTCTCTGCACAGTTACCAGCAATTTGGTGCTCAGTGCGTTCACGCAACTCACCCCCACACCATGCAAACCTCCGGAAACCTTGTATGTGTTTTTATCGAACTTACCTCCAGCGTGCAGTACCGTCATTACCACTTCCAGTGCACTCTTTTTTTCCTTTGAGTGCATGGCAGTTGGAATACCACGGCCATCGTCCTGGACACTGATGGAATTGTCTTCGTGAATGGTAACAAAAATGTTTTTACAATAACCGGCAAGGGCTTCATCAATGGAATTGTCTACCACTTCGTAAACCAGGTGGTGCAAACCTTTAACCCCTACATCGCCAATGTACATGGCCGGTCTTTTCCGAACCGCTTCCAAGCCCTCTAAAACCTGTATACTATCTGCTCCGTAATTTTTGTTTTCTGCTGCGTGTTGTTGTTCTAATTCGTCGCTCATAAAGTCTTGTCTCACTTGCGTTTTGGTTATATTCTGCAAGCTTACAAATGTAGGCGATTTCGGGGGGATTTTGACTGCTTCAGAGGCTGAGTTTTCCCCATTTTTTCAGGAAGGAAAACCGGCGTTTAGGCCCCTGAAATGCAAAAGATTTGCTAATGAGGGCCCTTGATTTGCCAAATAGATGTTTATACATTAATTTTGGCGTTGGATGAATACAGTAATGGACATATTGAAACTGGCGCAAAAAGGGGGATTGGATGCCGGCATGGACCTGCTTTATAAAAAAGAGCAGCATATTCCCGGGTCTATTCAGTACACCATACGACGTTATTATGCCCAACCCGCCTGGATTACAGACGACAGCGGCATGCTGGTATACCATTATAACGAAAAGAAACCCAAGGAAAATTTTCTGGAACTTCGTTTTTGTATTTCCGGTAACAAATATTGTGCGGAAAGAAGCTGCGGGTCCTGTAATGAATTGCCTACCATGAATTGCAGCGGAAAAATGCATACCATGGATGTATTTACCTTTCATTTTACAGCCAGTTTCCTGAAGCAATTTGTGCATAATGTAAAATTGGCCAACCGGAAAGACGAAGTGCTTGCTTTTAAACATCCCAATGCATTTACCAAGTTGTTCCCGCTATGTGTCCGTAACAGAAATGTGCTGGATGCGTTGTTGAACCATAGTTATTCGGGATCTATGGAGAATATCTATGTGAATGCCAAAGTACACGAGTTGTTATTGTACAGTATGGACTGTCTGGTGCACGAAAAAGAAGAAGGATTTGCCTGTAAGTTTTTGGCAGATGACAGTGGCAAGGAAAGAATATATCAGGCAAGAGATATTCTTTTGCAACATATTGGAGATCCCATTACTATCAAGGAATTGAGCCGCAAGGTT
>CALEST010000413.1 GCA_937907555.1 uncultured Sediminibacterium sp. | reverse complement strand
GCCGTGAAAGGAATGGCCGATGTAAGTGCAGAATTGCTGGAGAGAAACAATTTAACCGCTGATGATATTGCCTGGCTGGTACCACACCAGGCCAACCTTAGAATTATTGATGCAACCGCTAACAGAATGGGGCTTCCCAAAGAAAAAGTGATGATCAATATTCAGAAGTATGGCAATACCACAGCAGCCACCCTACCCTTGTGTTTATGGGATTGGGAAAAGCAACTGAAAAAAGGTGACAACATCGTTTTGGCTGCATTTGGGGGAGGATTTACCTGGGGAGCCACCTGGATTAAGTGGGCCTATGACAGCCAATAATTCCAATGATCTCGACTAAAAATATTTTTTACAAATGAATAAAAAATACAATGGAGTTGGTACTACTGCTATCCACGCATCGGGCCATAACAACGCCAATCACGCGCATTTAACGCCCATACATGCCAGCTCTACCTTTACTTTTGAAACAGCTACTGAAGGAAGTGAAAGATTTGCAGGAACCGATAAAACTAAAATATACAGCAGATGGGGCAACCCAAGTTTTACGGTTGCAGAAGAAACCATTGCAGCACTTGAAAGTTTTGGTTTAAAAAACGAAGCCGGAGAACCCTTACAAGTAAAAGCATTGTTGCACTCAAGCGGACAGGCTGCTTTAACCACTCTGTTTTTAGGCTTACTAAAAAAAGGGGACGCGGTTTTATCTCACCATGCATTGTATGGTGGCACACATGAGTTGCTGCACAAAGTTTTAGCAGACACCGGCGTGGAAACCATATTGGTAAATCTGAATGATGAAGAAGCAATAGCAACCGCTTTACAAAATCATCCGAATATTCAGCTGATACATATTGAAACGCCCTCCAATCCAACACTGCGTTGCATTGATATTCAGAAAGTATGCGAGCTGGCAAAATCAAAGGGGATTAAAGTTTCCGTTGACAACACAGCCGCTACTCCATTCTTGCAGCAACCCTTTAAATGGGGAGCTGATTTTGTTATGCACAGCACTACAAAATTTTTGAATGGACATGGCACAGCCATTGGTGGCATTTTAATAGGCAAAGACCTTGCGCTAATGAATGGTCCCATCTGGAAATGGCATGTATTATTAGGAGGCAACAGCAATGCATTTGATGCATTTTTATTAACCAATGGATTAAAGACACTGGAGTTGCGGATGGAGCGACACTGTAGCAATGCAGTACAGGTTGCCAATTACCTGGCACAGCATCCGGCCGTAGCCAAGGTAAATTTCTGCGGATTACCCACACACCCCGATTATGCAATTGCCCGCAAACAAATGAAACAGGCAGGTGCATTAATGAGTTTTGAATTAAAGGGTGGATTGGAAGCAGGTAAAAAATTCATAGATGCGTTGCAGATGGCGGTGAAAGCCATTTCATTCGGCACACCCGATACACTGTTATCGCATCCGGCCAGCATGAGTCATATGGGTTTAACCAAAGAGGAAAGATTACAATTCGATATCACCGATGGATTAATTCGTTTGAGTGTTGGAATTGAAAATATAGAAGACATTATTGCAGATTTTGATCAAGCACTGAATCAACTATGAATATTCAAATAAGAAGAGCTGAAGCCAAGGACTGTGCGCGCATTCTTGAATTAATTAAAGAATTGGCCATTTATGAAAAAGCCCCGGATGAAGTAACGGTAACGCTGGATCATTTTATTGAGAGTGGATTTGGCGAAAAGCCTGTATGGTGGGCATTTGTAGCAGAAGAAACAAAACCCGACGGAAGCAACGAAATTCATGGTTTTGCACTCTACTATATACGTTACAGTACCTGGAAAGGTCAGAGAATGTATCTGGAAGATATATTGGTAACCGAAAAAATGAGGGGCCAACATATTGGTAAGCTGCTATTTGATCGTTTAATAGAAGAGTGTAACGAAAAGGGATTCAAGGGTATGGTATGGCAAGTACTGGAATGGAACGAACCCGCGATTCGTTTTTATAAAAAATACAATGCCAGTTTTGATCCGGAATGGATCAATTGCAGCATCAACTAAAGAGAATGAATAAATTTTTTGCAACCATTTTATTAATGAGCGCTATCTGGCTCACGGCCTGTACCAAAACGGGGTCCAGTCCTGATCCTGTTATCGGACCAAAGGGAACGGCAGTGGACAAGCTGGCCCGTGGCATTAATTTATCTAACTGGTTCAACGATTATTCCGACCCTTCCCAGTTCAGCAACCGATTCAACAATACGCATTTCAAACAAATAAAAGATGCGGGATTTACTTACGTGCGCCTTCCCATTGGACCTTCTGTATTGTGTGGAACTTCAAAAATAGAAGACATTCAAACAGCCAACCTGGTACATATTGAAAATGCGGTGAAGAATATACAGGCTGCCGGACTGGCTGTGACCATTGAAATGCATCCCTTCGGTGATAATTTTGAAGCGAGACTGGCCATTGATCCTTTGGCCAGACAATCCTTCAGACAATTCTGGAAAAACCTGGCAAATAATTTTAAGGGATACGACACTTCCAGACTTTTTTTTGAAGTATGGAACGAGCCCAATATTGGCGCTGAAAGACTGGTGTCGGGCATTGATAAAAACTGGTGGGCACCTTTTCAGGAACAGATTGTTGCATCTATCAGGGAAGCTGCACCCAATCATTATATCATTGTAACAGCTGAGAATTACGGAAGCTGGAGCGAGTTATTGCAGTTGCCCATCATCAACCAGAAAAAAATCATTTACAATTTTCATTTTTACGATCCATTTACTTTTACCCATCAGGGAGCCGACTGGATCAGCGGACCCTATTCCATGCTGCGCTTTTTGCCTTATCCCGCAACTCCAAACAATGTGAGTATTTTGGCGGCTAATGCCAGTAACCCATCTGCCCGGTCACAGATAGAGTGGTACGGAAGACAGCAATACGCAGCGGACTCTATCAACAAAGTGATGCAGTTGGTATACAACTGGAGTGTTAAGAAAAAAGTAGAT
>CALEST010000412.1 GCA_937907555.1 uncultured Sediminibacterium sp. | reverse complement strand
GTTTAAATTCTCAATGATTTTGGCAGTATCTGTACCGTTAGCCATTGTAGCTCTCTTAAAGAAGCTATAAGGCTGAGGTTTATCAGGGAATGCTGCCATATATGGTTTTGAAAACTCAATCACCTGATCGTATGCTTTTGCATTAAAAGCAGAAGAAGTTAATTTGTAATAATCAAATTCAGTCAACTCACCTTTCATTTGCATACCACGCTTCATTAAATTCAATTGAGCCTGATAGGACTTTGCTTTACCCAGCATATCAGCAGCTGCATTGATCAATACAATCTGATTTGCTTTTACCGTATCTGCCTGAAGAGCTTTGTCTACATATGCTAATGCAGTGGGCTCATTTCCCGGAAACTTGGTAACCACTTCAATACCCAACTTGTAATCTGAAGCCTGAACTTCTGAAGCTGGAGCACTGGTTAAAAATTCTTCAATGTATTTTTTTGCTGCTAAGGAATCTCCTTTTCTTAAATAGTTGTAAGCATACACAACGCCTAATCTTGGAACTGCTTTAATACCTACTGCTGCATCCAGTTCTTTCGCTTTCGCCAAAGACTCATCATATTTACCCGCACGGAATAAATAGTCTGCCTGGTACAATTCATTTCTTGAATCCTTATCAGCAGATTGTACATATTTGTCCAAATACTCTTTTGCCTTGGTTACATCTTTCTCTGCATAATATTGATACAATGCATAGTAAACAGGAGGGAATCCTGCATCAGCTGTTTTTGCATTATCATAAAACTGCTCAAACAATTCTACGTTGTTCTGACTTTGGTAAATCTTACCAATTCTGAACATAGCCAGTGCGTTCTTTGGATCACGTGCAATGGCTTCTGTATAAGCTTTTACCGCTTCTCCACCATTTTCACCACCCATTTTCTGGTAGCTGATACCCATATAGATATAAATATCAGGGTTGGTTAAATCCAGTGCACCAGCCTGCTTTAACTTATCAATACCGTATACAGGATCTCCCATTTTACTGTCTCCATCTGCATTGGCGCGGCCAATAGCAGTTAAGATAGCGGCGTTGGGCTTCCCTTTGTTTTTACCTCTGGTTTCTGTGGTTGCAGTAATCGCCTGCTCAAATTTTTGTTTTGCTGAATTCAGGTCTCCGCCTTCTCTCAACTCAACATGTCCCATACCTACCAGCAACCAGGCATCACTACCCAATTCCTGAAGTCCTTTCTGGTACAATGCTTTTGCAGCAGCAACATCTTCCTTGGTAACTTCAATTCCATTACCAGCCAGATGCGCCTGACCTAGCCAATAAATGGCTTGTGGGTCTTTGGAATTCGCATCGTAATTTTTCTGCAGTACTTCCCTTGCACTTTTGTTTTTTTCATAATGCAACAGCTTAATGCCTTCGGCAATCTGAGCCGTTAAGCACTGTACGGCAAATACAGCTGCAAACATCAAAGCAACGGTCTTCTTCATGTTCTCTCTTTTTATAGTTGTTTTGTTATTCGTTGTTTATACTACTATTCCTTTTGTGAAAAGCCATTTTAGCCGGAGCCAAAAAAGATCTTCTGAAAATCAACTGTCCTCTTTCCAGACTCATGAAATTCATGAAGCCTGTTCCAAGTCCTGCATGGTTCTCTTTCAACACATAAAACAAAGGTCGTGCCAAAGGGTACTGACCATAGGTTATGGTTGATTGAGAGGGCTTTGCAAAAATGCCTTTTTCCAGACAAGCTGTACATTCTACTCTTGCCAATCTTATCTTCTTAAGATAAGATTGCTGTTGGGCATCGTATACATCTCCTATCCAGCTAAGACCTACAAAACCAATTACATCACTTCGGGAAGTAACTATATCAATTACTTCCTGACTGTTATTTGCTGCTACTACGTTTGCACCAAAAGCAGCGCCTTTTAATACACTGTCTTTTAAGTAGCGAACCGTACTGGTAGCAGACTTACCATCCATCACTGCTGTAATTTTATGTTTTCCGCTAAGAATATCTCTTACATCATTAAATGTAAATATGCTATCACTGGCATTGTTATTTACAATCAATGCAACTGCATCGTAGGCCAGTTCAGCATACTGTGGTTTGTAAGACAAAGCAGACTTATAAAATTCAGCTTCTTTCTCATCCAGGCCTCTTGCTACAATAATCATGCGTGTACTGTCTTTTTGTAAATCTCTGAAACAGTCCGCTTCTGATTTGTAGGAAACAACAATATTGGCTTTGGGGAAAGAAGATTGATGAACTTTTAATTGCTCTTCAATAACAGGTTTAAAGCTTTCATCTACACTTATGTAAATAGTGCCTTCTTCAGTGTTATCCTGAAAAGCATTTTTTGATTCTTTTGAATCACAAGAAACAAAGAGCAAAAAAATCAGCGACCAAGCAAACAATCTACTTCTCTTCATATCAATTAATAATCTTGCTTAACGCCTCTGTATAATCTGAATGCTCCGTACAAAACACAAATGCTTCCGAATAAATTACGATAAAGCGGTTCTGCCGTAAACACCAGATCCATTCCCAGCTTTTCTATGAAGAATACTGCAAGACCAACGCCCAAAAACAAAGTAGCCATAGAAATATCATAGATCCTTCTGAAGACACTGTACCGTTTCTGGTTTCTCTCTCTGTAAGTATTTTCCATACAATCACTTTACGGGATGGGCAATTTAGTAAATATTTTACGTGAGATGCGCTAAAATTAAAATTCCATAAAAAACTTTCGGTGAATAGACCTTAAACTAATGACTGTTAGTTGCAAACTAATTGCCATATAAGAGAAATGGGCCAATGTTAATTAACGCACAATGCTATAATTTTGCGGCTTATGAGCAACAAAGCAGGAATACCACAAGGGACCAGAGATTTTAATGCAGTAACTGTACAAAAGCGTAATTATATTTTCAATACCATTCGCTCTGTATTTGAACTCTATGGTTTTCAGCCACTTGAAACACCAGCTATGGAAAACCTGGATACCCTGATGGGAAAATACGGAGAGGAAGGTGACAAACTGATTTTTAAAATCCTGAACAACGGACTAGACAATCCTGCCAAGCAGGCCCAGGTTACTGCAGATTTCCAGAAAGTACTGGAAGGAAAAAATACCAAGGGGATTACAGAACGTGCATTGCGTTACGACCTGACCATTCCCTTTGCCCGCTATGTGGCCATGAATTATGGACAGCTGACCTTACCCTATAAAAGATACCAAATACAGCCCGTCTGGAGAGCAGACCGCCCACAAAAAGGAAGATACAGAGAGTTTTATCAGTGTGATGCCGATGTAGTAGGCAGCCAAAGTTTATTGAATGAATTGGAATTGACTTCCATTTATGCAACCGCTTTTGAAAAATTGAACCTGCCTGTTGAAATCAGAATCAATAACCGAAAAATATTAGCGGGTCTGGCAGAACTTTGTGGCGGACTCCAGGTAATGGTGCCCATTACTGTTGCCATTGACAAGCTGGATAAAATTGGTCTGGAAAAAGTAAAAGAAGAATTAGCGGCCAGAGAAATCTCTACTGAGCAAATTGCCATTATTGAAAAATATTTATCCATTGATGGTAGCAATGCAGAAAGAATTGATCAATTAAAAAAACTGATGCAGGAGAATGCAACTGCACTGAAAGGCATTGAAGAACTGGAATATATTTTAGAAAATCATCCCAATAAAAATCGCGCAGAGGTAATAGTAGACTTTACTTTAGCCCGTGGATTGAATTACTATACAGGCACCATTTTCGAAATCAAAGCCATTGGTGCACAAATGGGAAGCATTGGTGGGGGTGGACGTTACGATGACCTTACCGGTTTGTTTGGTGTACCCAATGTACCAGGTGTTGGCATTAGCTTTGGTGTTGACAGAATTTATGATGTACTGGAAGAACTACAACTCTTTCCGGAAGCAGTACAAAAAGGAACCAAAGTATTGTTCTTTAATCTGGGCGCTGCCGAATCTAAAAAAGCATTTGAATTGATGCAGGATTTAAGAGACAGAGGGATTGCCTGCGAATTATACCATGAAGCAGCCAAATTTGATAAGCAATTCAAGTATGCAGAAAAAAAACAAGTCCCTCATGTTATTATTATCGGCAATACCGAATTAACAGAAGGGACCTGTATCCTGAAGAATATTATCAGCGGCGGACAAAAAACTATTTCACAGACAGAGCTGGCTTCGCAGCTATTCTAAATGCAATTGCCTTAGTAGAAGCGGTTTCTTTGGTACCCACCAGTTCGTAACCCATGGCCAGGATAGTAACCCCTGTTACTACTTTACCGTCATTGCGTGTGAATTTTGCAGTACCCTGAAACTGGGTAATTACGTAAACATCTTCTCCGGATTTTTCCAGTGTGGAAGAGCCGGCAGCAGAATTCATCATCAATACTCCATTTTCGAGTACAACGGTTACTTCCGCAACAGGACTTCCTTCCGCAAATTTATACCTTCCCAAAATCTGATTCACCGTTGAGTCGGTTGGAGTGGTTTGTGCACTTGCAGCCGTTGTTAATCCAACCAGCATAAAAACAAATACAATAATCTTTTTCATTTCAGTAATATTTAGGAAACAAATTAATCAATTCAGTAATAAAACAAAATACCTTTTATAAAATTTAGTTCAGCCCCTCATAAACAATGGCTGCACCCTGTCCTACTCCCACGCACATGGTAGCCAGGCCATATTTGGTTTTGCTTCTGAGCATCTGGTGGATCAGGGTCGCTGAAATACGTGCACCCGAACAGCCCAATGGATGTCCCAACGCAATGGCACCTCCGTTTACATTCACTAAACTTGGGTCCAAAGACAGATCCTGCATACAGGCAAGGCTTTGAGACGCAAAAGCTTCATTCAGTTCTATCAGTCCGATATCGTTGATGCCAAGTCCTGCCCGCTTCAATGCTTTCTGAGTGGCAGGTACGGGCCCTATTCCCATAATAGCCGGATCTACCCCAGCAACAGCCATGCTGGTAATTTTGGCAATGGGGTTCAGATTGAACAATTTAACTGCTTCTTCACTGGCCAGCAACACAGCTGCTGCCCCATCATTAATGCCGGATGCATTGCCTGCTGTTACGGTTCCGTCTTTAATGAAAGCAGGTTTTAAAGCGGCCAGTTTCTCCAAACTGGTTTTGCGCGGATGCTCGTCTTTATTCATCCAGCTAACCATTCTGTCTTCTACAAACTCAACAGCAACTATTTCATCATTCCAGATTCCTGCAGCATCTGCTGCAAAGTATTTTTCCTGAGACTGCAATGCAAAAGCATCCTGGGCTTCCCTGGATATTTTCCATGTTCTGGCTATATTTTCTGCTGTTTCACCCATGGTATAGGGATGGTATTTCTCCGATAAAGCGGGATTAATAAAGCGCCATCCGAAACTGGTATCATAGGTTTCCAGCTTTCTGCTCCAGGGAGTATCGGCTTTTGCCATTACAAAGGGTGCCCTGGTCATGCTTTCTACCCCACCAGCAATATAAAAAAGTCCGTCTCCGCATTGAATGGCACGAGCTGCATCCATAATTGCCTGTAACCCACTGGCACAGAGTCTGTTAACTGTTGAACCCGCTACCGATGTTGGCAAACCAGCCAACAGTGCAGCCATTCTGGCCACGTTGCGGTTATCTTCCCCCGCCTGATTGGCTGCTCCTGCAATTACATCTTCAATGGCATTGGGATCTACGGCCGGATTGCGTTCTATCAAGGCTCTGATTACGGTGGCCAGCATATCGTCGGGTCTTACCGAGCTTAATTTTCCGCCGAATCTTCCAATTGGAGTTCTTACGGCATCTATCACATAACAAGCGCTACTCATAGAATATAATTGAGGCTGCAAGATATAAGTTATCTTTGCAGAATGAGTGCTTTGTTACCCAATATTCGCCACCAGAGCCAGGAAAGCCTGGAAACCTACTTTGACAGCATCGGCGAGAAAAAATTCAGACTGAAGCAGGTTCAGGAATGGCTTTGGCAGAAACATGCCCATAGCTTCGATGCCATGAGCAACCTGAGCAAAGCACTAAGAGTAAAATTAGCAGAAGATTTTTCCTTACCTGCCTTAACCACAGATGCTACTCAATTCAGTAATGACGGCACCATTAAAAGCCGATTCAAAACCTATGATGGTCATTTAATTGAGGGAGTATTGATTCCAACTGACGATAGAAAAACGGCCTGTGTTTCCTCTCAAATTGGTTGCAGTTTAAGCTGCAAGTTTTGTGCAACGGGTTATATGCAGCGAAAGCGGAATTTAAACTTTGATGAAATTGTAGATCAGGTAGTGCTGATTAATCAGCAAAGTGAATCCACTTACGAAAAGAAACTCACCAATATTGTTTTCATGGGCATGGGTGAACCCCTGCTGAATTACAACAATGTTTTAAAAGCCATTGAGCGTATTTCTTCAGAAGACGGATTGTTCATGAGTCCCAGAAGAATTACCGTATCTACAGCAGGCGTAGCCAAGCAAATCAGAATGCTGGGAGACGATCAGGTTAAATTTAAACTGGCCCTTTCTTTGCACGCACCCAACGATGCAAAAAGAAATGAAATCATGCCCATCAATGAAACCAATAATATCAAGGTCCTCACTGAAGCATTGAATTATTTTTATAAAAAAACAGGTAACGAAATTACCCTGGAATATATTCTGTTTAAAAACCTGAACGACTCTGCAAAAGATGCTGAAGAACTCACAAAGGTTTACAGACAAATTCCGGCCGACTTAATCAATATTATTGAATACAATAGCATTGATGCATTTAAATTCACTAAACCCGACGAAGAAGACACGCAACGTTTCATGGACATTCTTGCGGCCAATAAAGTAAACGCAAGACTGAGAAGAAGCAGAGGCAAAGACATTGATGCAGCTTGCGGACAATTGGCCAACAAAGGCTAAGCGCCAGACAAACCAATTCAAATATTATTATTCATCCTGTTGTAAAACAGCAAATCAACACCATGCAAAAAAGAACAGACAACTTCAGCAAATTTGCCGAAAAGAAAAAAGGGGCTGCTATTAAAGAAGCCATTCGTCAGGAAAAAAGAAAAATCAAAGCCGAAGCCAGAGCCATTGGCGAAGAAATGAGGGCGAAGAAAAAAGCACAGGCCCGAGGCGAAGTTTACACGAGCCCAAAACAGTCAGAAGCTTCAGAGAAGTTTAATAACCGCGCAAATAAAGAAGACAGTAAGGCCCCAGCTGGAAGAAACAATCGTTCTGCTGAAAATAAATCTGAAAGACCTGCCAGCGGTTCCTACAAAGCATTCAAAGAAGGAAAAACTGGCGATAAAAAATTCACAAAAGACAAGGGAGCTAAACCCTCTTATCCTGGCAATCCCAGAGATGCAGATTACAAAGCCAAAGCAGTTGGCAGCGAACCCATGCCATTGAATAAATTCATTGCACATGCGGGAGTTTGCGGAAGAAGGGAAGCAGCTGAATTGGTAAAAGATGGTAAAGTAACCGTAAACGGAGACAAGATTTTTGAACCAGGTTATAAAGTTTCACAGACAGATAAAATTGTAGTAAAAGGAAAGACTGTTTTTCTACAGAAAAATCTGGTGTACCTGTTGTTAAATAAGCCCAAGGATTTTATTACTACTGCGAATGATCCTCAGGGAAGAAAAACCGTTCTTGATTTAGTAAAAGGAGCTACTCCGGAAAGAGTATATCCTGTTGGAAGACTGGACAGAAATACTACCGGTGTTTTATTATTAACCAATGATGGAGAACTGGCACAAAAGCTAACCCATCCTTCTTTTGAAGTAAAGAAGATTTATGAAGTTACCCTTGACAAACCCGTTACCAAAAAAGACCTGGATCAGATTGCCAGTGGGGTTACTTTGGAAGATGGATTTGTTGCAGCAGACTCCGTAGGTTATGCTGATCCCAAAACAAAAAATGTTGTTGGCATAGAAATACATAGTGGAAGAAACAGAATTGTGCGTAGGATTTTTGAACACCTTGGCTATGATGTAAAAGCACTTGACAGGGTTATGTTTGCCAACCTTACCAAGAAAAATGTAGAGCGAAGCAAATGGCGTTTTCTGAATGAGAAAGAAGTTCGTTTGCTGAAATTCATGAACAAATCATTTGTAAGAAAAAACAAGACTGAGAATCCCGCATGAGTATCGATATCATTTTAGAAAATCCTGATTTTATTGCTGTTAATAAACCTTCCGGATTATTGAGTATACCCGATAGAATGGGTGTTGAAGTTTCCCTGAAGGATTTATTAAAGCAGAAATATGGTCAGATCTATACGGTTCACCGTTTAGACAAAGACACCAGTGGCATCATTATTTTTGCCAAAAACGAAACTTCGCATAAGGCCCTTTCAGCATTGTTTGAAAGCCGTGAAATGGAAAAGTTTTATCTGGGTCTTGTGCAAGGACAAATGATGAATCCAAGCGGAAGCATTGATGCTGCTATTATGGAGCATCCCGGAAAAACCACCAAGATGATGACCCATGTAAAAGGAAAGCCTTCTTTAACAGACTACGAAGTTCAGGAACAATTCAGGCTGTATAGCTGGGTAAGATTTCAGATTCATACCGGCAGAACGCACCAGATCAGGGTGCATATGCAGCATATTGGACATAGCATTGTATGTGATGAAATATATGGTGACCCTAAACCGCTTTTACTTTCTTCTATCAAAAAGAATTTTAAACTGGCAAAAGTGGCGGAAGAAGAAAAGCCAATCTTATCCAGACTGGCTTTACATTCTTCGCAACTTAATTTTTCCTACGAAGGAGTTGCTTATTCATTGGAAGCTCCTTTGCCAAAAGACTTAAGAGCGGTATTACAACAATTAAAAAAATGGAAGGGATAGTGTTTATTGCTTAAACACTTTTCCTCCTTTCATAACAAATTTTACGCGTCCCATGCTGGTTACGTCTTTTTCAGGATTGCCATCAACCGCAATGATATCGGCCATTTTGCCTTTTTCTATGCTACCGATAGAATCATCTCCTAATAAATCGGCTGCGTTTACAGTTGCACATTTAATGGCTTCTAAAACAGGCATACCCACTTCGTTCATGTACTGAAATTCCAGCCAGTTTTTTCCATGAGCATACACACCAGCATCGGTACCAAAGGCAATTTTTACTCCTCGCTTATACGCTTTGGCAAATGTGCCTTGTATAAAATTCCCAATCACCAATGCCTTCGCTTTCACGATATCAGGATAATAACCCGGCTTCTTGGCTGAATCTGCTGTAGACTTGCCTGCTACAATAGTAGGAACTAAATAAGTTCCTTTTTCTTTCATCAGATCCATTACTTCTTCTGACATATAACTTCCATGCTCAATGGAATGCACCCCGCCTAATACTGCACGTTTCATCCCTTCTGCCCCGTGTGCATGTGCAGCAACTTTAAAACCATAATCATTGGCTGTTTGTACAATGGCTTTAATTTCTTCTACTGTAAACTGGGCTCCACTGCCATCTTTGGCCATGCTTAACACACCACCGGTTGCTGTAATTTTAATCAGGTCTGCTCCGTCCTTGTATCGCTGGCGAACTGCTTTGGCAGCATCTTCCACACTATTCACCACCCCTTCTCTTGGACCAGGATCTCCCATTAAATCTTTGCGATAATTATTAGTTGGATCGGCATGTCCGCCTGTTGATGCCAGTGATTTACCTGCCGTATACACGCGTGGACCTACAATCCATCCTTTATTGATGGCATTGCGCAGGGCAATGTTTACGTTGGTGCCTCCTAAATCTCTAACCGCAGTAAAGCCACTCATCAGTGTTTTCTCTGCAAATACAACCGACTGAAATGCAAAGTCAGCAGGATTATAGGTGAAGCCATTCAGGTAGCTGGCAGGACCGGTTTCTGATTCCAAATGCACATGCATATCAATCAGTCCCGGCATTACCGTTAGATTTTTCAAATTGATTACTGTTTGATCTGCGGCGGGATTGGTATATCCTTTCTGTATATCAACGACTTTATTGCCTTCAACAACAATGGTCATTTGCGGCAATTGTACTCCGTTTTTAACATCAATCAACTGACCACAATGCAATAAGGTCTTCTGAGCAATTAAAGACTGTGTTGCCAGCATCAACAGTCCTAAGAAAATTCTGCGCATACAATGATTTTCAGAAAGATAACCAATTTTATTTATTGGGCTGTGGCGTATACCTTAAATACGGCTTGATTTCTGTTACCCCTTTTGGAAATCGCTGAATGGCATCCGCCGTACTGATAGAAGGAACAACTATCACTTCTTCCCCTTCTTTCCAATCGGCAGGTGTGGCTACACTATATTGTGCAGTTAGTTGCAAAGAATCAATTACACGTAAAACCTCATAAAAATTTCTTCCGGTAGAAGCCGGGTAAGTAATCATCAGTTTTACTTTTTTATCCGGGCCAATAATAAAAAGCGATCTAACAGTAAATGTTTCTGAAGCATTCGGATGAATCATATCATAGGCATGCGCAATACTCCGGTCTTCATCTGCTACAATGGGAAAATCAACTAATGTATGTTGGGTTTCATTGATATCGTTGATCCAGCCACTATGTTTCTCTAAACTATCCACACTCAAAGCAAGCACTTTCACATTGCGCTTGTCAAACTCATTTTTCAGGGCTGCCGTTTTACCCAACTCTGTGGTACATACTGGCGTATAATCGGCAGGATGCGAAAACAATACACCCCAGCTATTGCCCAGGTATTCATAAAAATCAATCGGACCTAAACTGGTCTGTGCAAAAAAGTTGGGAGCAATATCCCCTAATCGAAGTGCCATAAGTTGAAATTTTAGCAATGATAGTTAATTTCCTACTAATTTAGTAGACTAATTAGGTTTTCGCACTGTTCTCGCTTTTTGCAGGGCCTGTTTCCCAAACTTGTTCTTTACCGCATCAATGGCTTTGTATAGCTCTCCTTTCTTATCTGTTTCATCAAATAAAGAACCCTGCATTACATGAGAAGTTAGCTCTGATAACCGAACCCCCAATAGTCTGATAGGTTGTCCTTTTTTGTACAGCTGATGAAACAGGTCGATGGCTACAGGTATCAATTCATCATCCCGCAAAGTATATGCAATACTGGTTTGCTTGGTAGTGGTTTCAAAATCGGGATATCTGATTTTTACGGCAATACATCCTGTTAGTTTTCCGTCCTGTCTTAATTCAAACGCTACTTTTTCTGTCATCCGAACCAGCTCACTCAATAAAAAAGCCTCGTCGCGTTTGTTCTCTTCAAACGTATTTTCAGTAGATATGGATTTGGATTCATGGTAGGGTTGTACAATTCCTTCATGAATGCCCTGAGATTTTTTCCAGAGATCCAACCCTGTTTTACCAAATAATTTACTCAATAAATCAGGAGGGGTTTCACTTAATTGCTGTATGGTGAAAATGCCACTGGCATTTAGTTTTTTGTGCATTGCTTCTCCAACACCGGAAAATTTATTTACGGGCAATGGAGCTAAAAATATTTTCTCCATACCTGGCTGAACAAATAAATATCCATTGGGCTTTGCCTCATCTGTAGCTATTTTAGCAATCATCTTATTGCTTGCCAGCCCAAATGAAATGGGTAGTTTGGTTTGCTCTATAATTTCATTTCGTAAATCAATGGTCCATTTGAAAGGATCAAAGAATTTATCCATTCCGGTTAAATCAATGAAAAATTCGTCAATTGAAGCTTTCTCAAACAGTGGTGCTTTGGCTGCAAT
>CALEST010000411.1 GCA_937907555.1 uncultured Sediminibacterium sp. | reverse complement strand
GTATCTTTTTTCTCTTTGGTATCTATTCTTCCAAAAGGCTCATCAATACGCGCGTTGTTGGTTGCGTTAAAGTCCAGATTAACAGAGCGGGTTAAATCCCATCGAAGATTATAAAAACGATCAAACGTAAAATACTTGTCATAAGTGGTGTCTACCCTTTCTACTTTGCTGCTAAAAGTATTAACCATACGTGGAATGAATTCTCCAAACTGTCGATTGATATCAGCCCTGAAACTAATGAAGGAAGGCTTCAGATTAAAATTGGCATCTCTTACAAATGCCAGCCAGGGGCTCTTTCCTTTAATCATCTTTTTAAAGGGCTCTACAAAACTGTTCTGACCAATATACGTGTATCCAAAACCACCGCGATGACGGGTTACTTTGTTCTGATTAATCACCGGACTGGTATGCTCCGTTTGCGTAAAGGAATAACTAATGTCAAAATTGCTGAGACTGAGTAACCTGGATCGGCCCGGACCTTGCAGCACCCTTACATTATTAAAGTTCAGCGTTTTAATGGTGGTGATATCTGCTGCTGCTCTTTTAATGGAATCTCTTTTATCGGGTGCAGCTGCATTTAATTTCTGCTTATAGTTCACATCCAGATCGTAGGGATCAAACTCCGGTGTTAAAGTAGAGCGATTGATACTTGCATAAATAGGAACAGAGAGTCTGGCTTTTTTAGGAACCAGTTTACCGGCATCTATATTGGCCGCAATATCAAACTGCATTAAATTGTCTTTGGCTCTTTCATTCACTCTTTGTTCCAGCGAACCAAAACCCTGTGTGTATTTATTGGCAGATACAGACAAGGTTCCCAGGTCGGCCAATACCAGGTCTACCCTACCTAATGCCGCATAGCCCCCTCTTTCATCCAGCCCTGATAATCTTAATTCATTGGCCCATACTTCAGCACTAATAGCAGTACCATTGGGTCTTACCGGATTTTCTACGGCCACCAATACCCCTCTTACTTCACCCAGGTTGGGATTACCCATGATGGAAAAAGTTTTATTGCCAATTATTTTCCGATAGATAGTAGCCAGAGAAGCCCCTGAATTATTTCTCTCCAATTTCAGGTCTATTAAATCGCGCAACAGAAAATCTATATTGTTCTCTACCGGCCACACACGGGCTTCCTGTCCTCTTGGATAAATGCCTGGTGGTGTAATCTTTAATGGAATCTTAACTTCATAATAGTTGTTCAGAAAATCCTGACCAATGCGGATAACCGCCCTGACTTCGTTGTCGGCAACCGGACGCTGACCGGTAATGGATTCCGCATGCAGATACATGGATAACTTGGCATACCGGCGTACATCCAGATTCAGGGTTTTAAAAATACCTCTTGCATCTCCCGGCTGTAAATTATTTACCCGCATGGCAATGGCCTGTTCATTTTGTTGCAGGTTTACTCCATTGTTACTTAATAACTGAACCCTTTCCACATTCGGAGGCATCAGATAATTCACGGGTGTTCTGCTGCTGTTTTCCTCTAAGTTTACGGCCAGGGTGTTGAAAGCTGTACCAGTGGTATTGTTGATGGGCGTGTATGATCCTGTTGTATCTAAATTATAAATAAACTGACGCCACTGATTTCTTACCAAATCTAATCTTGCCAAACGAACCACTACAGAATCCTCAAAATCGGTCATATACAAACGCACAAAACGAATGGATTTAAAGTCCGGAATATTCCCGATTTTTCTGGTGTAGTTTTTAATAGGAACCCTGAACAAATACCAATCTTCTGTTCTGGTAATTCCATCAGCAGAATTTACGGTTACGCGTTTTTTATCTGTGATATAGGGGGTTCTGCCCACGTCCATACCCGGTGCTAATCCCAGTTCGTATTCATAATACGATTCTGTTTCGTTCAGGGTATTGTCTCTGTTTAAATCTTCATTATCCGGAAACAAAGTAGCAGCTGAGGTAAACTGTCCGCCAGTGGTTGCCACCGGTGAGTTTCCCTGTGGATTGTTGAAATTTTTATACCGGCCCAGAATACCTGTCCCCGTTGCATCGTAGGCCGGATCGCGATACCATTGATAGTTATCATTTGATGGATCCTGTAAAGCTCTCTGATATACGGCAGATGCCGGACCAAAATTATTGGCCAGCTGATTCAGGATATAACTTTTCTTGCGACGCTCTGCTATATCATCAATACCATCAAAGCCCACATCCTGAAAAGGACGGTCGTTCGGATCATTGCTGAATGCCTGTGTAATCTGAATAGGATTCACAGGTGTTTTACCCCAGGTATTGCTGCTATCCACTGATGCAGGAACTGTTGGTGTATTCAATCCATTCTCATAAAACCTTCTGCCATCTTTTAAAATATCTTCACTGATATTACCAAAATTTAAAAACAACTTTCCACCTCTGCTCGTTGGATTCAGTATAAATGGATTCTGCATCCAGAATTCTACAAACTCTATATTATTGGTTTCAAAATCGGTTTGATCAATGGCGCGCATAATACCACCCCAACGCGAAGTGGGATTGCTCAAACGCCCATTGGCATTGATTTGTCCGGGACGGGTTTCAAAATTATAAGGACCCTTTTCGGTTGGATAAAATGCCAGATCAAAAGTGGCCGCCTGCACATCTGTGATATTGGTTGTTCTTTGCGGAAACAATTCATTGGTAAATACCTGACGAACACGAGGATCACTTAACTCTGTTAAGTTTCTGCGCAAAGGATTATTCGGACTATTCTTGTCCTGCAAGTTGGGTTCAATATTGTACCAGGCTAGTTTGGCTCTGTTGAAATTGTAATTGATAGAATCCGTTAATGTTGATTCCGGAAATTTCGGATTGCCCTGCGGAGTAGAGGCCAGTGCCCAGGATACAAACGGGAAGCGCAAATCTATTGATGCACGGGTACCTTCAAAATCATCAATGAAAATTAATCCCTGATCTCCTCTGCCAATTTGTGGTGGGTGTCCGGGTTGCAACATGGCTGCTTCCCCATAGGCATTAATGGAAGATTTTGCCTGAGTGGTGTAGAAAGGAAGTTTATCGAGTAAGCGTGTTAATCCTGGTAATTCAGAACGATAACTGAAATCAATTCCATACATGGTATTGCGAATAGGATCATCGCCATAACCCATTTTGGTAAAGAAGGGACGCTCTCCCAACTTCACCATGGAAGCTCCGATAGATAATTTCTTGCTCGCCAGATAATCTACCCTTAATCCTGCAAAGCCACGCTGTTGCATACCAAAGCCTATATTGTTTTCGAAGTTTACCTTAACAGGTATATTGGCACTCAGGATTCCCTGGTTCAATATTTTAACCGTACCCAGGTTATAGTCTACAATAAAGTCTGCTCCTTCCCTTAGTATTTGTCCTCCTGCAGTAACAGAAACAGATCCGGGTGGAATATTAAACGTATTCAGATAAATCTCTGAACTACCCCCTGCGCCCTTCACTTGTCCCTGCATGACAAATCGATTCACATTCGCAAATGTTTGTGCAATGGCTTTAATGGAATCGTAGAGTTGATAATAAATATATTTCTGCTTAGTAGCAATGGGCAAGCCACTGAATGCCAGTGTATCCAGGTCTCTACCAAAAGGCTCCAACACAGGAAATACTACTCTTCCCATCTGAGGCAATATGGTAAAGCCTTCTATATAATCGAATACCCCGTCGGGTTGCGGATCGTTCCGGTTATTGAGTCGGTCTAAATTTAAAATGCGAAGCAAGGGTTGTCCTTCTACTGCAGGAGATGTTTCGGGTAAAAACCTTTTTAAACCACCACTTGGTTCTTCGTATAAAACGTTCAGTTTAAAATCTGTTCTTTCAATTCCGCCGAACAGGTCAAGCGAATAAACGTTCTTCATCATCCATTGCCAGATAGGCAAATTGGTTCTTTGAGAAGTGGCTTTCAATAATTTCAAAAACAACACTTTCTGAACTCCTCTGCTGGAATCCAAAGAAATGTCCTGTGAAAACTCCCCTACCTGAAAAACCCTTCCGTTATAGGTGTACTGAAAGGCAACCGCCAATACTTCATCGGCCTGCAACTGTGTGTTAACCGATATAAATCCCGCTTGCGGATTAAAATAATATTCATTCGGAGACAGTTTTCTGGCAAATGTTTTTTCATAATCATCTACCGGACGTAGTCCCTTGCTTAATAATAAACTATTGATGAATGCAGGATTACGGGCATTGGGATCCCCCGCCAGAGAAGCGAATAAATTATTGGCACCATTGGCAGGCAAATCGCTGTTGGTTAAGGATTGAACGGAAGGATTAAAGGGACGAGGCTCACCCAGATCCATCAAACCCACAATATCACGCGCATCAGTGGTTGCACCGGTTCTGTTGGTTACCCAAACTTCCATCCGCTGAATCTGCACCTGTGAATTCACCACGGGTAAATTGCGCATGGTCTTATTAAAGTTGTCCCTGAAATATTTACCTAATAAAAAGTGTCGGTTTTCTTCGTAGTCATCCAGTTTTTTCTGGAAAGACTGCAATGCTGCACCACCTTGCAAGTTCAGACTCTGACGGGCAGAACGCTGATTGGCCAATGCACCCGTTACAAACAATTTACCAAATTGCAACTGCGCTTTTACCCCGAATAAATTCTGTGTACTCGGTATTAAAGTTCCTTTCGATTGAAAGGAAATATTACCTGCTTCAATGCTCTTGATAATTTCATCGTCCATTCCCTTGTAATCTAGTTTCAACTGATTGTCAAAACCCAGATTCGTTAAAGTATTATAGTTGATAGGGAAACGAAGCTTGTCTCCAATATTGGCATTCAGGTTCAGATTGGCATTCATGTCAAAATCGAATCCACCATTCTTTCTGGCTCTTTCAGGTAAAGTAGGATTTTTGATATTCTGACCCTGATAGCCTGCCATCACATTCACTTCCCCGGCAGGCCGGATATCTACTTTTAAATTTTGGCCGGTGAGCCCGAATATCCGATCGAATAATTTGGGATAGGTTTGAAAAGCCGGTCTTTTAGATTTTTGATTTAAGAGAAATAAGGCATCTGCCCTTTTCTTAAAATAATCGTTCTCCGATTTCCTGCTTTCCAGTTTCATCAGTTCATCCATTCCCAGCACCGTTGGTTTTCGGTACCAGCTGTTTCCAATTTTTTCAGAAACATAAAAGGATTTTGTTTTGGGATCGTATTCTGTTTTTCTTTTGATTAATCCGGTATCACGAATATCAAAAGGATTCTTACTTGGGTTGCTGAATACATCACCCCGACGATCCGTTATTGGAAACCGCAATGTGTCTTTCGTTTGGGCAAAAGAGGGCAGGTACCACAAAATGGTCAGCAATAAAGTCAGAAGTCTTCCGCAATAATTCAACAACAGTCCCGCTTGGTTAGGTAAAGCTCAATTCGATGGCTAGAGGTTTTTGAGTGCTTGTTTAATAATTTCTTCTAATGAACTGTTTTCGGGGGTAGTTTGCATGGTCTTTTTAACGGCTTGTTCGGCCATTACACGTCCAATGCCTAATGAAATTAAGGCATTTATGGCATCCGAATCCATTTGAGGGGTAACAAATCCGGGTAAAATATTCTCATTGTGCTGTTTGGCCAGCTTATCTCTCAATTCAACAATCAGTCTTTCAGCCGATTTTTTGCCAATTCCCTTAATACCTTCCAGCTGTTTGGTATTGCCCTGCACAATGGCGCGGGTAATTTCTTCGGGCTTCATACCAGACAACATCATTCGGGCGGTAGAAGCGCCTACGCCGGAAACACTGATGAGCTGCAGAAACAGGTCTTTTTCTATCAGGTCGGCAAAGCCAAAAAGAGTATGTGCATTCTCGGTAATATGCAGGTAGGTAAAGAGCTGACCGCTCTCCTGATTACTGATAGCAGAAAAAGTATTCAGGCTAATCTGAAGATCGTACCCAACTCCATTCACGTCTACCACCACACGGGCGGGTGTTTTAACGGCAAAATGACCTCTGAGAAATGCTATCATAAATGAAGACGAAAATAACAAAAAGAAAGCAATTAGCTGTACCTTCAACCTTTTATATAACCCATATAGTAAATGAATAAAATTAGTGCAGCAATTACCGCAGTCGGCGGTTATGTTCCCGAAACAAAACTGACCAATTTCGATCTGGAAAAAATGGTAGACACCAACGACGAATGGATCAGGAGCAGAACCGGAATTGAAGAAAGAAGAATTTTAAAGGAACCGGGAAAAGCCAGTAGCGATATGGCAGTAAAAGCCATAGAAGAAGTGTTGCGTAAAAAGAATATGGCCCCCACCGATATTGATTGCATCATCTGCGCAACAGTAACGCCAGATATGGTTTTCCCGGCAACCGCCAATATCATTGCCGATAAAATTGGAGCAACCAATGCATGGGGTTTTGACATGAGTGCAGCCTGCAGTGGCTTTTTATATGCAGTAACCACCGGAGCCATGTTCATTGAAAGCGGACGCTACAAAAATGTGATGGTAGTAGGTGTAGATAAAATGAGTGCCATTATTGATTATACCGACCGTGCCACCTGTATTATTTTCGGCGACGGTGCAGGCGCCATATTGCTGGAGCCTACAACAGAAGACTTCGGAATTAAAGACAGTATTCTAAGAAGTGATGGCAGTGGCAGACAATACCTGCACATGAAGGCGGGCGGATCCTTAAAGCCGGCTTCAGTTGAAACGGTTATGGCCAAGGAACACTATGCTTACCAGGAAGGACAGGCCGTA
>CALEST010000410.1 GCA_937907555.1 uncultured Sediminibacterium sp. | reverse complement strand
GGTAGCTGCCATATTTATTGAACCTCAATCGAAAGATTGAGGTTTTTTTTTGCCCATAGCTCAACGATACTACTGTACATATCATATCCCCTGGCGCTCTTTTTAGCAAGTCATTCTCTTATAAGACTTATGTATCTTCAGCAGATCTAGTTTAAATCCATTATTCTTCAGCAGTTAAGTAATGATTGGATATACTCCATTGTGTAGTGCAATCTCCTATTTTCTTGTCGTAGATATTGATAATTTATTGTTTAACTGCATTAAGTCTATTTAAAGCCATAAATTGCAGACACGTTTTATGCGTAAGCCTCAATCCAATATATTTTATCGTTTGCTTTCACTTGGTAACAGTGAATCAACACCCTTCAGGGAAGCATATAAGAATTATATGTTTAATCTCTTTCTCATGATGGCAGCACCATTTGCTTTGCTGGTGATGATTATCAACTTATATATTGGTGAGTATGTTTTGGCTTCATTTAATATTCTTCATCTTTTTATTTTCTTGATTGGTTTTTATATTTCGTACTCACAACGTTATGTAAACTATCGTCCGCTGTTGCTATTTCTTGGTGCAGCTATTGCAGCGTATACAGCCTATTTTTATAAGAATGGAAATGAATATAGATTTCTGATTATGATTGTTGCGGCTGTTGTTTTATGCGAAAAGAACTGGCATTATATCAGCTTTGTTGTTTTTGTATCAACCACTTTTGTAATCATCAGATTAGATGAATTGCCAATCAGTTCTATGCATAACTTACAGGTAGTAGAAAAAACGGTTAAACTGGCTTTCCCTTTGACTTTCTTTTCTATTTGCCTTTATTATTTTAAATCTATTTATTTCAAAAACCAGTATCAGTTAGAGAAAGCTTACGCTGATCTGAATGAGAATAGGGCAGAAAGAGAGAGAATATTAAATGCGGTTGCCCACGATTTGCGCAGTCCATTAAGTGGTATATCAGGTATCAGCAAGATGATGCTTACCGATGATAAAATAGACGAAAACTCCAGGGAGATGTTTCAATTGATTGAACAGAGTGCCTCTTCTAGTTTGCGACTTATTGGTGATTTAATGCAAACCAATATAAGTGTTGAAGAACACTATCATTTTAAACAGGTAGAGCTGAATAAACTGATTCATCAAAGTTTGCAGATTTTATTTTTTTCGGCTAAAGAAAAGGGAATTGAGATTCAAATGCAATTACCAGAGGATAAACTAATTATCAATGCCGACCAGGATAAATTTGAGCGTGTAATAACCAACCTGGTAACCAATGCCATAAAATTCAGCAGACAGGGCTCTTTCATAATGGTTAACCTGGAAAAGAAGAGCAATATGGCTGTTTTTTCTGTGCAGGATCATGGGATAGGAATTCCGCATGAGATGAGAGACAGGATTTTTGATTTATTTACCATTGCCAAAAGAAAGGGAACCAGTGGGGAGAAAAGCTTTGGAATTGGACTGGCTATCACCAAAAAGATAGTAGAATTGCATAAAGGGATTATTTACTTTGAAACAGAAGAAAATAAGGGAACCTGCTTTATTGTTGAGTTGCCTTTAATGGCTTAACCATTTCAATGTGTTCAATTCCATCTTCCAGATAAATCTCTCCCTCGGACTCAAAGCCAAAAGAAGCGTAAAACTGAATTAAATAGCATTGAGCGCCAATTCGGATTGGACCTTTTCCATAAGCTTCATAGATCCTTTCAATTGCTTCTTTAATCAGCTGACGACCCGCCCCTGTTTTTCTAAATAATGGGGAACTTACAACCCTCCCAATACTCATTTCCTCATATGCAAGACCTGCTGGCAGTAATCTGCAATAAGCCATCAGCTCATTCCCATTCCAGTACATTAAATGCAAACTCTCCTGGTCTTTATTATCTGCGTCCTGAAATACAGAGTTTTGCTCTACCACAAATACTTCATTGCGTAATCGAATGATGGCGTATAATTCTTCGGGTAATAAGGATCCGAAAGATTTCAATGAAAAAAATGTTGTAGATGGATTCATATAATTAGGGCTATGTTTCTGTATCAATTCGGTGTTTGCAAATAATGCTGCATCTTTGCAATGCTGCACTAATGCTATGCAGTAAAATTAAGTATAGCTGAATTAAAATGAGCATGGCATTATAAACAAAGTATACCGAACTAAATCATGTCTAAAAGAGTCGCAATTATTGGAGCCGGACCAGCTGGTTTAACCGCTGCTTACTTATTGGGTAAAGAAAACCAGGAGGTTGTAGTGTTTGAAAAAGACCCGGTTTATGTGGGAGGAATATCAAGAACGGAGAGTTATAAAGGATACCATTTTGATATTGGCGGTCATCGTTTTTTCTCCAAGTCGAAAGAAGTGGAAGATTTCTGGACAGAAATATTGGGAGATGAAATGCTGGAAAGACCACGTAGTTCCAGAATTTATTACAATAAAAAATTCTTCTCATATCCTTTGGTTGCTTTTGAAGCTTTAAAGAAACTGGGAATCATTGAAAGTGCACTTTGTGTGCTTAGTTATATCAAGGCAAAAATTTTCCCTAAA
>CALEST010000409.1 GCA_937907555.1 uncultured Sediminibacterium sp. | reverse complement strand
CAGCTGTGAAATAGGAAACGGAATCAATACTATAGGGCCTTACCCTGTTTTCCCATCTGTCGAAACAAACCGGCAGACGCAAGGTCTTGACACCAAGTGCTTTCATCTTAGGCAATTCTGCCTTTTTCCGATACAGCGCTTTGGTTTCGAAATAATCTGTTTGTTGTATTCGAATATTTCCACGCCAGTATTGTTCAGCCCAGGTAAGGTTCATGCCTTTTCCTAAACTGGCCTGACGATGAAAAGCAAGTTCATCCTGCGCAAAGCCTGAATAAATCAATAATAACAATAAGCTACATAGACAAAGACGCATTCTGGAGTATATCAGTTAGACTTGACTAAAACTATAAATAATTTACAAATGATTGTCCAATAAAATTTAAATTGTACAGTCTATTCACAAATGCACATGAGGTATCTATTCAACATAAAAGGGTTATTCCTTTCAATCTTCATTTTGCTTGGCTTTTTTGATGTATTAAGTGCCCAAGATAGCACAGCCTCCAACACTTTACCAAAACAGGTAAAAGAGCAGGTTGGTAACCGACTTGATACATCAGCAACCTCTATGATTGAGCATTTGGAACGCTATGCCAATCTGCTCAATAAGGCCAATAACCTCTTACAGGATGGTTTAGACACAACAAGCATAGCAGAAAAATTGCCCGAGTACGAACAGATCTTACAACTAACGCAACTTGCCTTGAATAACCAGGTGAACAACCTGAATATGCGCGCCCTTAATTCAACAAGGGTTATTTTAAGGCAGCTCAAGAAAGAACTAAAAGATTGGCAAGAAAAGCTTTTTGATTATACCCATGCATTAGCAGACCTATCTCAGCAGATTACTTTTATCGATAGTAATTTACTAGCATCTTACTCTGCAACAAGCGAACTTAAACTGGCCTATACTTCTCAGTTTGCCGACATCACCCAGAAATGGCAAAACGCAAAGCCGGTTATCCAAAATACTTTGTTTTTAACCAGTACTCTGCAGGGCAAGATTACCCGTCTTTACCTTCTTTCCGGAGAGCTTATCAGCGAGTGCGAAAGAAACATCAAAGCCTTTACCCAAAAAGCCTTCTTAAAAGAAGAACCCTACCTCTATCAAACCAAGCAAAATCATTACGCATTCAGCTTCACAGATGTTTTTAGAAAAACGAGTGATCGTGCTTTTTACTTGCTCACTTATTATTTTTCGAATACATGGACAACAAGGGCATGGAATATTTTAATCACATTAGCAATCTGGCTAATTCTGAGCAGACTGCTCCGAAATGTACAATCAAATCCTAACCACAATTCAAGTGGTATTATCGTGCTCAAGAAAAGCATACTCCTTAGCTGCATCCTGATTGCCTGTACCCTTGCTCCATTTATTTATGTATCACCACCGGCCATCTATGTAGAATTACTTTGGTACGTGATGGCTTGCATTACCCTTGTGCTAAACTGGGATAAGTGGACAAATACACTAAAGCAATACTGGCTTGGGTTCTTAGTGCTCATGCTCTTGTTTTCTATAGACAGCCTCTTGTTATTTTCGTCTTATGCTGAACGCTTTGGTTTAGCATTACTCAATATTGCAGCAATTGTGCTTGGTTATTTTATACAAAAGCACTTAAAGCGGTCGCAAAAAGATGATCAACCCATTTTCCGCTATGCGCTTTACTTCTTTATTGCGCTCAATGGCTTAGCAATTATATGTAACCTTTTTGGCAGATTCACTTTAGCAAAACTCTTCTCTTCAACATCTGACACATCTCTCGCATTAGCCATCACACTCGGAGTGATAAAAGAAATATTGCTGGAATCCATCTTCCTGTTAATTGAATCAAATAGGAAAAGCTTATGGTTCACATCAAGAGTAGAATTTGAGGACATCAGGAAAAAAATGGACCCGGTTTTAAAAATCACCGCAGTGATACTTTGGTTAATGACTGTGGCATGGGGCATGAATATCTACGAATTTCTAGCAGCAAGAATCGGGCAATTCATGAATGAGGAGTTGTCAATCGGAAATTTCCATTTCTCCCTGATTAACATCGCAATCTTTCTAATGATCCTTTGGGTATCCAACCTGCTTGCCGGATTGCTGACAGTTATTTTCAGGGATGAAGCATCTGAGTTTGCACTGAACAGAAAAAACAAGACAGGCTCCTGGATACTGCTCTTGAAATTGCTCATCTATATCCTTGGATTCTTCCTGGCAGTAAGTGCTGCTGGCATTCCTATTGACAAGATTGCCATTGTTATTGGTGCACTTGGCGTAGGTATCGGATTTGGCCTGCAGAACATCGTCAACAATCTGGTATCTGGCGTCATTCTTGCTTTTGAAAAACCAATGACCATCGGCGATGTTATTGAAGTAGGTAACAGAATGGGCACTGTAAAAGAAATTGGTATCAGAAGCAGTAAAATCAACACTTACGAAGGAGCAGAAATCATTGTTCCAAATGGAGAATTGATCTCATCCCAGTTAATTAACTGGACGAGAAATAATTCATACAAGCGTGTGGAAATTATTGTTGGTGTATCGTACAAAACAGATATCGCTGCGGCGAAAAAAGTTGCTGCGGATATCTTACATCAGCTGCCGGGCATTTTACATTATCCACATCCAGCCGTTTTACTGCATGAACTGGCAGACAGCTCTGTAAATCTTAGACTATTATTCTGGGCTGAAAATTTCGATGAATGGACAAAACTCAAGAGCGAAGTCATTCAA
>CALEST010000408.1 GCA_937907555.1 uncultured Sediminibacterium sp. | reverse complement strand
AACGTTCAGATCGGAGGTTTATATTATGTAAGCTTTGGCTGGAACGTATTCTAATAAACGTTTAACAAGTTATAAAAAACCCTTCCTGGTGAAAACTCAGGAGGGGTTTTTTGCTTTTGTATAGGTTTAAATTCTATTTTTGTGCACATTTTAAAATAAGCAACTATGCGTTCAATAGCATTTAGAGAAGCCCTTCGGGAAGCGATGAGTGAAGAAATGAGAAGAGATGAAAGAGTGTTCTTAATGGGAGAAGAAGTAGCTCAGTACAATGGAGCCTATAAAGTGAGTCAGGGTATGCTGGCTGAATTTGGTGATAAACGTGTGATTGACACGCCTATTGCCGAGTTAGGATTTGCAGCAGTTGGAGTGGGTGCTGCTCAAAATGGATTAAGACCCATTGTTGAGTTCATGACCTGGAACTTTGCGGTATTGGCCATGGATCAGATTCTGAATACTGCATCAAAAATGCTTGCGATGAGTGGTGGTCAAATTGGATGTCCTATAGTATTCAGAGGACCCAATGGTAGTGCGGGTCAATTAGGAGCACAACACTCAACAGCTTTCGAGAGTTATTATGCCAATATACCAGGATTAAAAGTAGTTTCACCTTCTAACGGGTATGATGCAAAGGGATTATTGAAACAGGCCATTCGTTTTGAGGAGGATCCTGTTATGTTCATGGAAAGTGAAGTGATGTATGGTGATAAATCTGAAGTGCCTGATGAAGAATATTATATTCCATTGGGCAAGGCTGATGTAAAAAGACAGGGCACTGATGTTACAATTGTATCCTTTAATAAAATGATGAAAGTGGCATTGGGTGCTGCTGAAGAACTAGCTAAGGAAGGCGTAAGTGCAGAAGTGATTGATTTAAGAACCATCAGACCGCTGGATTGGATGACCATTTTAGAAAGTGTCAAGAAAACCAATCGATTGGTTATTGTGGAAGAACAATGGCCATTTGCATCCGTTTCTTCAGAAATCAGTTACCGTATTCAGAAAGAAGGGTTTGATTACCTGGATGCACCCATCAGAAGAATTACCAGCGCAGATGCACCTATGCACTATGCGCCTAATCTGACTGCATTGGCAGTGCCGGATGTAACCAGAACGGTTAAGCTGGTAAAAGAAGTAATGTACATGAAGAAATAAAATAACATATGAACTGATAAAGCCCGATTCATTTCGGGCTTTGTTATTTGATAGCTATCCTCATGATGATCTTAAAAAAATCTACACTAGCCGGTTTATTCTTTTTGTTTTGTCATCTGGCATTTGCTCAGGATTCAACTATTTCGGCAGAAAAGCCCTTAGAGGATGTGATGGTTACTGTTTTTAACAGTAGGGTAAAGTGGAAGGAAGCACCTGCGGCTGTTGCCCTTATTGGACAAAAAGATTTTCAATCCTTTTCCGCCGCATCTGCATTGCCGGCATTAAACCGGGTCCCGGGTATCAGAATGGAAGAACGTTCACCGGGAAGTTATCGTTTATCGGTAAGAGGTAGTTTACTGAGATCACCCTTCGGAATAAGAAATATTAAAGTGTACTGGAATCAGATTCCATTTACAGATGCTACCGGAAATACTTATCTGAATCTGATAGATCTTACCCAGCTTGACCAGATTGAAGTGGCCAAAGGGCCTGCATCCAGCATGTATGGTGCAGGTACCGGAGGAATATTATTATTGAAGCAAAATGCTTCATTTGCAGATAAGCCAAAGTATAAAACGCAGATTGATATAAGTGCAGGATCCTATGGATACAATCAGCAACAGGTAACTCAGCAGTATCATTCCCGACAATGGAGTTCAACCTTGCAATTGCATCGGCTGGCACAGGATGGGTACAGAGATCACTCAGCAATGAACCGATCTGGAATTTTCTGGCAGAATACAGTTCAGATTAACAAACATCAGATTAAGTCCGGATTGCTTTTTACCAATTTATTTTATCAGACTCCGGGGGGTATTACTGCTGCACAGTTAGCCATGAATCCCAGATTGTCCAGACAGGCTACGCCTGTTTTACCTGGGGCAATTGAGCAGAATGCATCCATTCGTAATGCTACATGCTGGATAGGTTTGCAGGATATTTATCAGATTAATAAACGGCATGCCATTCATGCTTTTATTGGATACTCCAATACCCGTTTTGAAAATCCGTTTATTACCAATTATGAAAAACGGAGGGAGAGGAATCTGATGACGGGGATACAGTGGATAGTATCCCCCACAGAAAATTCCGATCAGTTTCAGTGGACTACCGGTGCAGAATATATGGCCAATGAGGCTGGCATAAAAAATTATGCGAACAACAAAGGAACACCTGCCAATCTTTTTGCTGATGATATTATTTACAGTCAGCAGGCTTTTGTATTTACACAGATAAAATGGAAACCCTTTAAGGGATTGATTCTTCAGGGAGGGGTAAGTATTAGTCAGCAGGATTATATGTACAAGTCTATGCAAAGAGCATCCGAGTTGTTCAATTACAGAAAGATTGCTTCTCCAATAAGTCCGAGGTTTTCATTCAATTATACCGTGTCTCCCAAATTGAATTTGTATGGTGTGGTTTCAAGGGGATTTTCAGCACCTACGCTTGCAGAAATCAGACCCTCGGACGGACAATTTTATCCCTTACTGAATGCGGAACAGGGATGGAATATGGAAGCTGGCATAAAAGGAGTTCTTGGCGATGACCATTTTGTTTTTGATATTTCCTATTATCGCTTTAACCTGCAGAACACCATTGTAAGAAGAACGGATGCAGGTGGGAATGAATATTTTGTTAATGCAGGCGGAACCAGACAGCATGGTGCTGAATTGAATATTCGTTACAGGATAATGCAAATGGTAAAAGGACAGTCATTCGATTTGGAATACAAGGGAGCATTCAGTTATCAGCCTTATCGGTTCACTAATATTCAGCAAGGTTCATTGCAGCTGGATAATAATCCCTTAACAGGGGTGCCAACTTCTGTTTGGGTTACAGGGCTTGATTTTAAAACAAAATCGGGGCTGGCCATTTTCTGTAATGTTAATTTTACCGGAAAAATTTCTCTGAATGATGCAGCCACTGTTTTTGCGGATCCTTATCAGCTGGTACAGGTTAAGCTGAGCCAACAATTAAAGAA
>CALEST010000407.1 GCA_937907555.1 uncultured Sediminibacterium sp. | reverse complement strand
CGGGAATTATACAATCTTGAAAAAAGTATTTTCGGTTTCACCTATCAGGGGGCAGTTGTTACGCCGAATGAATTCTGGTTGAAGAATCATAGTGATTTATTGGATGTGCTTGCAGGCTTGTTCTATTTGAGCTGGATTCCGGTCCCTTTAAGTTTTGCAGCTGTTTTATTCTTTACCAGAAAGAGAGAGTTTTTTTATTTCTCACTTACTTTCCTGTTGGTGAATCTTCTGGGTTTCTGTATTTACTATATATACCCTGCCGCTCCGCCATGGTACGTGCAGCAGTTCGGATTCGATTTTATTGCCAATACAAAAGGGAATACCGCAGGATTAGATCGATTTGATGCATACTTCGGCGTTGAGATATTTAAGGGACTTTACGAAAAGAGTTCGAATGTATTTGCCGCCATGCCATCCCTGCATTCCTCTTATCCCTTGATAGTGTTGTATTATGCCGTTCGAAATAAGCTGGGGCCTATCAACTGGGTATTCGGAACAATCATGATTGGCATCTGGTTTGCCGCAGTATACAGCAGTCATCATTATGTGCTGGATGTATTGGCAGGTATTCTATGTGCCATTACAGGCATCTGGCTTTTCCAGCGTTTTATCCACTCAAAGGGGTGGGTGCATCGCTCCGTTGAAAAAGCTATTGACGCACTTAAATAGAAGGATAAGGCGAAGCGTTAAATGAAAGGCTTGCAAATTCTTCTGGCAATGGGAACCAGGATAAAAGGAAAAACAAATGCCGCAATTACATCAATGGTGTAATGAACGTGTTGAATCAACACCAGAATACCAACGGCAATTGCTCCAGAAAACACTATGACTTTATGGCTTTTCTTATGCATGCACAATGCAAAAGTTACAAGGGTTGCTGTATGACCAGAGAAAAACAGATCCTTGGTAATAAACCGGGCTCCGTAAATAGTATTGGTTATTGGATCAATTAATTCAATCAGATCAGCCGGGGGTTCAAGGGGTACCAGATAAATACTCAGGATTCTGGATAGTGAAAGTACATTGAATGCCCAAAGCATCTGTAACATTCTTGAAGGGGTTTGCAGGTTGATATACAAACACCCCAGACTAAGAGACCAGATAATGATAAAAGTAGGTATAGATACATTGGCACTGTCTATATAATCCAATACAAGGTCATTGATAACAATGCCTTTTCTGGCTTCTATAAAAGCAAAGTAATAGGGTAGGAAGGCTACCAATAATACCAGCAGCAGAATTCCTAAGGCAAGCTTGTTTCTGAAAGCTTTATTCTTAAGGAATTCCTCCCAGGTTTTTTTCATCATGCCGCAAAAGTAGGGCTAGTAATGCCAACGAACAAATGCTTCCATTGCTGCATATTTTGTCATACCCAATGCCGCATATAAATTGGCGGTATTGGCATTTCTATCCTCGGCACGTTGCCAGAATTCCCTGTTATCGGAACCTTGAAATGGCACCATGTCTTTTTGAGATTGATGAATAAAAATGCCGAATCGCTTTTTCTTAACCTGATCCGGGCTCATGGGAATGGCCATTTCAATTTCTGCAATATCCCATTCCTGCCAAGCGCCTTTGTATAACCATACCCAGCAATCCTTAACCCAGTCATCACCGGCAGCCTTGATCCTTCTGAGCGCTTCAAAAACGGCTTCCAGACATACACGGTGTGTGCCATGTGGATCGGCTAAATCTCCCGCACAATACACCTGGTGTGGTTTGATTTTTCTAAGTAATTCCATGGTGATTAGAATATCTTCTTCACCTAGAGGCTTTTTTTCTATGGTTCCAGTTTCATAAAAAGGCATATTCATAAAATGCCATCTTCCTTCTGGTAGTCCAACATACCTGCAGGTTGCTTTTGCTTCCCCTCTTCTGATTAATCCCTTGATGGCCCTGATTTCTCTGGTATCCATCTGGTCTTTTTTCTTGGAAGCGATAAAGCGTTCTGCTGAACTTAGCTGCTCAATACTCTTGCTGTTATCAACTCCAAACATTTCTTCAAATCCTACCGCAAAATCAATAAATCGCGTAACAAATTCATCAGTTACTGCAATATTCCCACTGGTCTGATAAGCCACATGTACTTCATGCCCCTGATCGTGCAGGCGCATGAATGTTCCACCCATACTGATGATATCATCGTCCGGGTGAGGAGAGAAAATTAAACATCTTTTCGGATGGGGTTCTGATCTTTCGGGGTGAGCTGGAATTACTGCATTGGGTTTACCGCCAGGCCAACCTGTAATGGTATCTCTTAACATGTAGAAAACCTGCAGGTTAATTTCATAAGCATCATCCTGCTCTACCAGCAAATCGGATAATCCATTCTCTGTATAATCAAGCGAAGTAAGGCTGAGCACAGACTTATTTAATTTCAGCGCCAGATTTACAACTGCTCTTTTTATCATTTGTTTTGTCCAGACACAGTCTCCGGTTAACCAGGGAGATTTAATCCTTGTAAGTTCGGTAGAAGCAGTCTGGTCAATAATGAAAGTGCAATCGTTGTGTTGCTGTAATATACTCGCTGGAATACTCTCTGTTACATTTCCCTCTACAGATTTGGCAACAATGCTGGCTTTGTTGCCCCAGGCCAGTAGAATGATTTTTTTGGCTTTTAAAATGGTGCTGATCCCCATGGTAACTGCCAGTCTTGGTACTTTAGTGATAGTGCCGAATTCATAGGAGTTGGCCAAACGGGTACTGTTTTCTAAATTCACCAGCCTGGTTTTGGATAAAATGCTGGAACCTGGTTCGTTAAATCCGATATGTCCATTTTGCCCTATCCCCAATACCTGTAAATCAATTCCACCTGCTGCTTCAATGGCTTGTTCATAGGAAGCACAGTATTTTTTCATTTCCTCTTTTGGCGCATTGCCATTGGGTAAATGAATATTCTTGGGGTCAATGTCAATATGGTTGAAAAGATTGCGATGCATAAAGCTCCAGTAACTCTGGTAAGCATCTTTATCAATTGGATAGTATTCATCCAGGTTAAACGTAATAACATTTTTAAAGCTTAATCCTTCTTCCCGATGCATCCGAACCAGTTCGGCATACATTTTAATAGGAGTAGAGCCTGTTGCCATACCCAATACCACTTTTTCGCCGTTGGCTGCTTTATCCCTGATTAATTGGGCAATTACCTGAGCTGCGTAAATTGAGCCATCCGCTGGCGTTGGATAGATTTTGACTTCTATTTTTTCGAAGGAGTCGACCATTGTTAAACGATTTTGCATAGCTAATTTACATTAAAGCTTCCCAAAAAAAGCAGGTTTATGAGATATTTTGCGGTTTTTTAAGGTTTTTTTGTGGTTTCTGTGCTGTTATTGGCGGGGTCAAAGTATGCTTTTGAATAATTCAGTCCCATCCAATCATAGCGCTTGAACTGATGCAATAACCTTTTTTCGAAATTGCTCCAGTCTTTTTTCTCTTTGGGTGTCCATAGCACTTCACTTAGGGCACTCATTCTGGGGAAAATCTGATATTCTACTTTTGAAGTATTGGTCATGTATTCTGTCCAAACATTGGCCTGAGCACCCAATACATATTTTGCTTCTTCTGCACTTAAGGTATTGGGAATGGGGTCGTAACTGTATACTTTCTGAACGGTTGTATATCCACCGATGGTAACCGAATCCTCATTTTTTGATTGTTTGTGATCAAAGTACATCCAGCCTCCGGGGGTCATAATTACATTGTGTTTTTGTTTAGCGGCTTCAATGCCACCTTTTTCACCTCTCCAGCTCATTACAGTTGCATTGGGGGCAAGACCTCCTTCCAGAATTTCATCCCAGCCGATAATTTGTTTCCCTTTGCTGTTTAAATATTTTTCTACACGCTGAATAAAGTAGCTCTGTAATTCATGCTCGTCCTTTAGTCCTTTCTCTTTGATCAACTGTTGACAAAAAACAGATTTTTTCCAGGCTTCCTTCGGACACTCATCGCCTCCTATATGGATATATTTGGATGGGAATAGCTGGATTACTTCGTCGAATACATTTTCAAGAAATTTAAATGTGGTTTCTGTAGGGGCAAATACATCTTCAAATACGCCCCAGGTTTGCTGTACCTGTTTTCCTGTTCTTGTTCCGTTCCAGGCAACTTTAGCGGGTACTTTTGTGCTTGAGTCGGGGAAACAACTCAATTCAGGATAGGCTGCAATGGCTGCAGAAGAGTGGCCGGGTAATTCTATTTCAGGAATCACTTCTACATATCTGTCAGCAGCATATTTTACTATTTCTTTAATTTGTTCCTGTGTATAATAGCCACCGTAACGAGTATTCGTATTGCCTGTACCAGGATATCTTCCAATGGTAGTGCCGTTTCTATAGGCGCCAATTTCGGTAAGCTTCGGATACTTTTTAATCTCAATTCTCCAGCCCTGATCTTCCGTTAAATGCCAATGAAAAGTGTTCATTTTATGCATCGCAATAAAGTCAATGTACTTTTTTATAAAATCTACCGGAAAGAAATGTCTGGCCACGTCTAAGTGCATGCCTCTGTAAGCAAATCTGGGTTGATCCTTTACCGATAACTGCGGAATACTCAGACTGGTTGATTTGCTGAAAGGAAACAATTGAATCAGTGATTGAACACCGTAAAAAACTCCGGCCTCATTGTCTCCTTCAATTACTACTCCGTTCTTATCTATTTCCATCTGATAGGCTCCAGGAATGCTATAATCCATGCGTGCATAGGATAAAACAATATTACCCTTGTGATCTGCAGTAGAGGATACAGGTAAAACCAATCCGTACATTTTCTTTACATAAGCCTGTAAAAAAGATGCAGATTTATCCAGTCCACCGCCCTTTGTAACTATGATGGTTTTGTTACTAACTATAAAATTCCCCTGACCCATTTTAAGTTCTGCAGGTTGCGGAATAATCGGACTTTGCTGAGCAAGCAAAGCAAAACTGAAAAGGCATGAAATGGCAAGAAATAGGTATTTCATAAGCGTTATTAATCGTTAAGTGATAAAAATAAAAAAGATTCCCCTGAATGGGGAATCTTTTCTCTTTAATTATTTGTAAATAGTAAATCCGTAGTTATACTACACGAGTTAATTTAATCAAATTGGTAGGTAAATGCTGATCAACCGGGGTGCTACCTGTATTAATCACTGAATCACCTGACTTTAGAAAACCTCTTTGCTTTAAAATGTCAATTTGATCTGCAACGATATCATCCAGGCTTTCTTCTTCAGAATAATAGAAAGCCCTTACGCCCCAGCTTAAGCTAAGCTGATTTACCAGAGATTTCTCTTTGGTAAAAATGAACAGGGGAGAAGAGGGCCTGTAACTGCTCAGCATAAATGCAGTATAACCACTCTGAGTCATTCCCACCAAAGCATTGGCTGAAACATCTTCTGCCATTTTTGCTGCATTATAACATACGGCATCGCTGTAAAAAGAAGGCGAATGCGGTTGTGGTTTCAGGTCTTCTGAACGATTGTATCTGTATTCGTTTTTCTCTACTTCTGCAATAATCTTACGCATTGTTTCCACCACCAAAGCAGGGTGTTTACCTGCAGCAGTTTCTCCACTCAACATTACAGCATCTGCACCTTCCAAAACTGCATTGGCCACGTCTGTGATTTCACTTCTGTTGGGCTTAACTCGATCAATCATACTCTCCATCATCTGAGTTGCCACAATAACAGGTTTTGCCCGGTGAATACATTTGCGGATTAGTTCTTTCTGAATCAATGGAATCTGTTCTACCGGCAGCTCAACACCCAGGTCACCACGTGCTACCATGATAGCATCACTTTCAATAATAATGTCACGGATATTTACCAAAGCTTCCGGCTTCTCAATTTTGGCAATTATTTTGGTTTTGCTTTTCTTTTCGTCGAGCTTACTTCTTAAAATAACAATGTCTTTTACACTTCTCACAAAGCTTAAAGCAACCCAGTCTAGCTGTTGATCAATAATGAATTCAAGGTCAGCCAGATCTTTCTCAGTTAAAGCTGGTAAAGATATTTTTGTATCTGGTAAGTTCAGGCCCTTCTTTGAAGAAAGTATCCCGCCCAGCGTAACTACCACTTTAACATCTCCGTTTTTTTCTATGCCTGATACTTTTACTTCAATTTTACCATCATCAATCATAATGGTATTGCCTAAAACCACATCACCGGCAAGGTTAGGATAGGAAACATAAATTTTTTCTTTCGTGCCAATGCATTTTTCATTGGTGAAAGTTAAAATATCACCAATCTGTAAATCCAAAGCATTGTTTTCAATTTCGCCAACTCTTAGTTTAGGCCCTTGCAAATCTGCAAGAATGGCAATATTGTAAGGTTGCGTTTTATTGATATTTCTGATATGCTCAATAATCGCGAGTTTGTCTTCATGGCTTCCGTGAGAAAAATTCAATCTGAAAACATTCACTCCGGCTTTTACCAGATCTAATAGCTGATCATATGAATCACAGGCAGGCCCAACGGTAGCAACAATTTTTGTTTTATGCATCACGTGTTTTACACCTGCTGCCTTGTCCATGTTCTTGTGTAGATACTTCTCTAAATTCTTTGACATTGTTTTATTTTATTTTTTAGGGGGGATTTTAGCTGGCTAGTATTTTAACTATGTTCAACCAATCTTCTGAAATTTTTTGTTTTGCTTTAATGGCATGATCCAATGGAGTGTAGTGAAGCTGGTTGTTTAAAATACCCACCATCACGTTATTGGTTCCATTGAGTAAACACTCAACAGCGGCAAACCCCATCCGGCTTGCAATTAATCTGTCCAGACAAGTAGGAGAGCCACCTCTTTGAATATGACCTAAAATACAAACCCTGGTATCGGCCTGTGGCAGTCTTTTCTTGATGATGGTAGAAATTTCGTTGGCGCCATATTTATCACCTTCGGCTACAACAATAATATTCACCAGTTTTTTTCTTTTCTCCTGTTCTGATAAAGAAGAAATTAAAGCTTCTATATCGGTTTCGGTTTCAGGAATTAAAATATTTTCAGCACCTGTTGAAATGCCACTGTGTAATGCAATATAACCGGCGTCTCTCCCCATCACTTCAACTATGAACAGACGGTCATGCGCATCAGCCGTATCTCTGATTTTATCAATGGCACCAACTGCGGTGTTAACAGCCGTATCAAAACCGATGGTAAAATCACTTCCTGCAATATCCTTATCAATGGTGCCGGGTAATCCAATACAGGGTATATCAAACTCATTACTGAATTTTTGAGCTCCTTTAAAACTTCCATCACCACCAATGATTACCAATCCGTCAATGCCTCTTTTCTTCAGGTTTTCATATGCAATTTTCCTGCCTGCATGTTCCATGAATTCCATTGATCGGGCGGTTTTTAATACCGTTCCTCCTCTCTGGATAATATTCGCAACCGATCTGGAGTTCATCGGAAAAATATCATCATCTATCATACCACTATACCCTCGCATAATGCCAAATACTTCCAACCCATGGTATAATCCTGTTCTTACAACTGCTCTTATGGCGGCATTCATGCCCGGGGCATCTCCCCCTGATGTTAAAACTCCAATCTTGCTGACTTTTTTATTGCCCATGTTTTACAATCTCTGTGATAAATTGATCCGTTTACAAAATGTAAATAATGTGTATACTTTACACGGAGTTTCAAAAATACGAATTTGAAGTCACATAGCCTTGTAGTGTTGATAACGGTTTTTTCGTAGCATTGTACAATGAATATACTGGTAACAGGTGCCAATGGTTTTACAGGACAACATTTGTCTGTATTCCTTGCTGATAAAGGGTTTACGGTACATGCTGTCGCTCGCGGGCCCTCCCGTTTGCAAACAAATTTGAACATTCATTATCACGAATGCGAACTAACGAATGTTAGTTCGGTGTTAAAGATTGTGGACACCATACAACCCGATTGGATTATTCATGTAGCCGCCATGAGTAAACCAGATGAATGTGATGTAAACAGAGAAGAATGTCTTAAGCAAAATGTGGATGCAACGATGCACTTGGGGGCTGCAGCTAAAAAAGTAAATGCCAGATTTATTTATTTTTCTACCGATTTTATTTTCGGCGAAAACGGACCACATAAGGAGGACGATACTCCCAATCCGCTTAATTTTTATGGAGCATCCAAGTGGAAGGCAGAGCAATGGGTAAGTCAAAATATAACTGAACCGGTTATTGTTAGACCGGTATTTATGTATGGTCCTCAACATAAAAATGGCAGGGCCAGCTTTATACAATGGGTAGAACTGCAGTTGAAGCAAGCCAAAACCATTAAAGTCGTAAATGATCAGTACCGGACTCCCACGTATATAATGGATATTTGTCAGGGAGTT
>CALEST010000406.1 GCA_937907555.1 uncultured Sediminibacterium sp. | reverse complement strand
TGATTTTATTTACCATAATCGGGGTCTTTATTTTAATTGGCATTGCCACAGCTGCTGCTTCTTCCGATAAACCCCTGATTGGTTCAAAAGCAGTTCTGGTACTCGATTTATCAGTGGCGTTCAAGGAACAATTTGTAGAAGACCCGTTTTCGGCTATTTTAAATGAAGGCGAAGAAGAGCCGCCATCCCTGTTCCAGGTGATTCAATTGCTGAAACATGCACAGAAAGATTCAGCCGTAAAAGGAATGTATATTCTTTCTGCCAGCAATGCCAATGGTTTTGCCGCCAGTGAAGAATTACGTAAAGCTGTTGTTGAGTTTAAGAATAGCGGCAAATTTGTAATTGCACATGGGGAAGTTATTTCTCAGAAAGGATATTATATAGCCAGTGCAGCCAATGAAGTGTATTGCAATCCACAGGGTGGTTTGGAATGGAACGGTCTTTCTTCCAATCTTTTCTTTTTAAAAGGCATGCTGGATAAGCTGGATATTCAACCACAGATTTTTTATGCCGGCAAGTTTAAAAGTGCCACAGAACCGCTTCGCGAAACGCAGATGACAGAAGCCAATAAATTGCAGACCAGTGTATGGTTGGGCGAATTATACAATCAGATGCTGCAGGCTACTGCCTTGTCCCGTAGCAAAGACACTGCTTTTTTAAGAGAGCTGGCAGTAAAAGGGATGATTCAAACCCCTGCAGATGCCAAAAAATACGGATTGGTGGACGATCTGAAATACGACGATGAAATTAAAGCGGCCATCAGCAAAAAATTAAAACAGGAAATAAAGTCTAAAATCAATTTTGTTTCACTTTCCGATTATGCACAGGCTACCGATTTTGAGCCTTCCGGTTCTGAAAAAGTTGCCCTGGTATATGCCAATGGCGATATCGTTTCCGGACAGGGAGACAATGAATCTATCGGCAGTGATAATTATAAAAATATTCTGCGTAAAATCCGTTTTGATAAATCGATCAAAGCCCTGGTATTCAGAATTAATTCCGGTGGGGGCAGTGCTTTGGCCAGTGAAGTAATCTGGAGAGAAATTTCTTTAATCAGAAAGGAAAAGCCGGTAGTAGTGAGTATGGGTGATGTGGCTGCATCCGGAGGATATTATATAGCCTGCAATGCAGATAGTGTTTTCGCCAATGCCAATACCATTACGGGTTCCATTGGGGTATTCAGTGTAGTGCCCAATATGCAGGCTTTCTTTAAAAACAAATTGGGAATTACTTTTGATGGGGTAAAAACAGCACCTTATGCTGATATGGGGGATATCAGTAAGCCTCTGAATGAAAATGAAAAAAGATTTTTGCAGGCTTCGGTAGACAGTATCTATGCTACTTTCCTAAGCCGGGTTGCCAATGGCAGAAAGCGACCTGTACCGGCTATTGACAGTATTGCTCAAGGCAGGGTATGGACGGGAACCACTGCACTGAAAATTGGGTTAACGGATAGAATAGGCAGCTTACAGGATGCCATTGATTGTGCTGCCCGTATGGCCGACATTAAAAAGAACAACGTAAAACTGAAAGAATATCCCGAAAAGAAATCCCTGATTGAACAGATCATGGGCGGCTATAAGAAATCGGTTTCCCAGTCATTCATCAGCGAACAGATAGATCCTTCTTTAATGCAGGTGACCCGTGAATTAAAACAGGTGAAGCAGATGGTAGGAGTACCTCAGACCAGATTGCCCTTTCTTGTGAATATACAATAGCTTTGCGGCTAAATAAACGGGATGAAGCAGGAGTATAGTCAACTCAGGGCCATGGTGGCCATTACCAAAGGAAGTTTGAAGGCTATTTTCAGAAGCCCTTCTTCGGTGGTTTTCAGCATTGCCTTTCCTTTGATTTTTATACTGGTGTTTGGCTTTATTGGCAGCGGTGGTAAAATCAATGTGAATATTGCATTTGATGAAAAGTCAGATACCGCAAATCCGGTGTATCTGGGGCTTAAAAATATTCCCGGCATTAAGGTTTCTCCCAAAACCGGGATGGCTTTACAGGAAGATTTAGAGAAGGGAAGAATTACCGCTCTGGTGAATATTAAGGCAGCTGCTGATTCTGCACAAGCACCTTATTCCATTCATTTAACCAGTTCTGAAGCAGCCAATCCGCAAAACGTGCAGGTACTGCAATCTATACTGAATGCAGTGATTAGCGGAATTAATCAGCAACAATATCCTGCGGCACCTACCATTGCTTCCATCAGCAAGGAAGTAAAAAAGATTCCGGGAAGAGTGTATAGAACCATTGATTTTATTTTGCCCGGTCAGCTGGGTTTCTCTTTGTTGAGTGCCGGTGTTTTTGGGGTGGCTTTTCTGTTTTTTAATTTAAGACAACAGCTGGTGCTAAAGCGTTTTTTTGCGACGCCTGTTCAGCGTCCCTATATTGTTTTAGGAGAAGCGTTGAGCCGTGTAATTTTTCAACTGATTACGGCAGTCATCATTATTTTGATTGGCCATTTTGTTTTTGATTTTACCCTGGTAAACGGATGGATAACATTTGCACAGATCATGGTGCTCAGTTTTATTGCCCTGCTCTTGTTCATGGGCTTTGGATTTATCGTGAGCAGTGTGGCTAAAACAGAAAGTACCATTCCCCCCTTTGCCAACCTGATTACCCTGCCTCAGTTTTTATTGGCGGGTACTTTTTTCTCTATAGATAATTTTCCATCCTGGTTGCAACCCATTTCAAGGATTTTGCCCCTTACGCATTTTAACAATGCCATGCGCAATATTGCATTTGAGGGAGCGGGTTTGTCGGACTGCTTATTTGAACTGGGAGTACTGGGTATCTGGATGGTAGTGGTGTATGCCATTGCGTTTAAAACCTTTAAATGGGAGTAATATGAAATTGATAAAACTGGGATTGATTAGTTTTTTAGTATTGGGTATCATTATTACTTCTATAGGATTGTTGTTTCCTTCTACGGTACTGGTATCGCGGGCAGTAGACGTAAATGCCAGCATTGTTAAAATAAAACCCATGTTGGCGGATATGCATCAATGGCCTTTGTGGTTGGAAGGAATGAAGGATTCCTCTGTTACAATACAATCTTCTACCAGCGCACAAATAGGGAATACAGCTGTTACCATAACTGCGGTAACAGATTCTACCATTGTAGCCAACTGGCAGGCAGCAGATGGGGCACTGCAGGTAAGTACCATGCGTTTGATTGGAAAGCCGGAAGCCAATACAGCCATTGTTCAATGGCAGTTTGTTCAGCAAATTGGCTGGTATCCCTGGGAGCGTTTTGGTTCAATGATGAATGACAAAATCATGGGTACACAAATGGAAAGACATTTGCAGCTGCTTAAGCAGGTTGCGGAGAATTAATAAATATTGATATAGCGGAAGTACGATCATCTTTCTCAAGCCGATTCTTTTACAATATTCAATTAAATGGAAAGCCCCGTTCGATTACTCGATACGGGGCTTTTTACCAACTGCTTGGGGGTGAGACTCTTTATTATCCTGCAGGATCTGCCGGAGTATTAGGGTTGTTGTCACGCTCTCTGCTTGGGTAAGGGAAGAAGGTTCTCTTACGTTCTGTTGAAGGGCGTCCCAATCTTCTGTTGTCTTCTAAACGCATACCGCTCATGCACAATTCAATGCAACGCTGGCGATAAATTTCGTCTAACAAAGCTGGTGCTGAAACAGTACCGGAATAAGCTGCCAATCCACCTCCAATACCGAATGCATCGGCGGAAGGCAATTGGGTTCTTACTGCATTAATTTCTGCTACTGCTGCTGTTAAATCCGGAGCAGCCTGTCTTACATATGCTTCTGCTTTAATCAAACGCATTTCATCTGGTAAGTACAAAGGAACTGCCTGTGTTGGGGCACTGAAGAATCCTCTGATTCTGTAACGAGGCTGAATGGTTGGATTAATAGAAGTGTAGAAAGCAATACGCTGATCGGTTAAATCAGGAGCCAGTGCAGTAGGTAATCCCAGCGTTGAATCTAAAATCTGGAATACGTTATTGGTTGCTGTTGCTGTAGTGAAGATAGGATTGGTAATAATCGCATCAAAACCCAATACAGCTCCGTTATAACTTAAGTCTACCGCATTGGCAGCAGTGATAGCTCCTGCAAAATCACCTGCAAATAAACTGTAACGCGCAATTAAAGCACTGATGGTATTGTTAAAATATGCCGTTGTAATATTGGTTGGTACATTGGCAAAGAAAGCAGCATTAGGGGCATTGGCTCCCAACGCAGTTTGTGCTGCACGCAAAGTGGTTACTGCTCTTCTGAATCCATCTACTCTGCTTTGGAAAGCGGCAGGAGTTGTGATGGTTCCGGGAGCTGCGGGTATTTGTTCAAAGAACATGGCTAGGTTTCCAATGGCCATTGCCTTGTAAATACTTGCATAGGCAATTAACCCGGATGCATAGTTTTTATCGCCCAGCTTATTGGCGCCTTCAATTACTTTTTCAGCATCATAAATGATCTTGTTGTTCCAGGTCCACATATTGCCTACAATACCATTCAGGTTGTCTACAACAGCGCCACCTTGAAATAACTGAAACTCATCGGTATTACCTGCGTTCATTAATCTGAACTCATTGGTTAATGCACCTGCGGCAGTAACACCATTGTACAATGGACTTAAACGACCATTGCTGTAAACGTTTTGTAATCCTACGGCTACACCCGCTAATCCTCTGGGCGTAGAAAATGCATCTATATCGGAGATGGCACCCGGATTGGTAAAGTCCTGCTTACAAGCTACCAGACTTACCCCGGATAAAATGATGAATAATATTTTTTTCATAATAACTTTTTTGTTGGGTTAGAAATTAGCTACAACTCCAAATTGGAAGGTTTTTGGAATAGGTACGTTACCAAAATCTACGCCTCTGAACAAGCTGCTCTGGCCGGTAGAGTTGGTTTCCGGATCGTATCCTCTGTAGTTATCCCATGAGATCAGGTTTCTTCCGGTTAAAGTAACAGTAAGGCTATTGAACAGGTTTTTCACTTTTCCGAATGAATAACCTACGGATAGTTCACGTAGTTTGGTGAAAGATCCGTCTTCCACTCTCCATTCTTCAATTCCGTAAACACCACTGATATATCCTCTTGGAATTTCACCCTTGTGTTCTCTTTGTGCATATTCACTACCATTTCCTACCCCTTGTCTGGTTCTGAAGTCAGCGTTAAATACCTCAACACCGGCAACACGATCCAATTGGAAACCAAAGGTCCATTTCTTGTAAGTGAAGCTGTTGATTAAAGTAGCTGTATAGGTTGGGTTTGGAGAACCCAATACAGAACGTAAGATGGTAGAGTTAGGTCCGGAAGTATAAGGTAAGCCAGTTGCAGGATCTAATGACGGGGTACCAAAAGGTTGTCCGTTGGCAATAGGTCCTCTTGCAGTTACAGGGATTCCTGCGGCATTCTTCACTTCTGTTCCATTGGCGTTTCTTGCAAAGAAAGTAGAATAGAATACTGGTGCATCATATCCTGGAATCAAAGCAAATACGGCTCCGGTTGGGGCTGCAAATGAAATGAAAGGAACGCCTAAGTTTTCAATTCTGTTTTTGTTCTTGTTGAAGTTACCAGTGATTTCCCAGCTGAAGTTCTTGTTCTTAACAGGAACTGCAGTAACCATGATTTCGAATCCTTTGTTGCTTAAAGAACCTACGTTCTTGGTAGCAGTAGGGAATCCGGAACTTGGAGCATTGGTAATATTCGGAACTAATAAATCAGTTACTTTCTTATTGTAGTAGTTGAATGTGAACTGTAGTCTGTTGCCGAATAAAGCGATATCTGTACCAATTTCTAATTCTTTCTGACGCTCAGGCTTTAAGTTAGAACTGATGGTTGCAGAAGGAGAAGTTAAACTGGTTCTTCCTAAGAAAGGAGAGATATTGTAGATATTGAAACGATCGTACGCACCAATACCTGTTAAGTTTCCACTTTCACCGTATGCTGCGCGGATTTTAAATACATCTACTGAATTCGCTAAAGAAGATTTCTTAAAGAAGTCTGTTTCAGAAATGATATAGTTACCACTTACTTTAGGGTAGAAGAAGTTACGGTTGCTCTTGTCGAATACAGATGAACCATCCACACGGCCAGCAACGGTTACAAACAACTGATTGTTGAACTTGAAGTTTTGTTGTAAGAAGAAACCACGGATGGTTCTTTCACTTCTTCCATCAGAGTTTGGCAATAATGTGCTACCACCTGTTGCAGTAGAAATACCTGGCAACAAACCACGGCTTTGTGCTAAAATATATTGCGCTTTCTCATACTGTTCAGAATAACCAAATTGCGTTACAGAAGCCAATTTGTTGGTGATATTGGTTGTGTACGTAAAGTTTAAATCGTGGTTGAAGAAAGTAGAGTTAAAGCTGGCTGCACTTGCATAACCGTTCTGTGTTGGATCTAATGTTGCGCCACCGCCATAGAATGCAGGGCTGGCATTGTAAGGGAACGGAGGAATGAATGTGGTACCATTCTGTGCTATATTGTCCAGACCCGCAGTATAGTCAATCACCAATCCTTTAACAGGGAACAACTTGAAACCTACATTGGAAACGGTTCTGTTGGTAACGTTTCTTTGCTTGATATCGTTGATGATGGTTAAAGGATTCACACGGCCTCTTTCACCCACAGCCAATAAGTTTCCATTGGCATCTCTTGCACGGATATTGTGGAAGTTGCCAATGATGGTCATTGAGTTGATAGGAGAGAAGAAACTGTTACCATCTGGTTTTTCATTGGTAGCATTGTTGGTATAGTTGATACCTGCATTCCAGCTGAACCAGTTGTTTACTTTGTTGTCTAAGTTTAATCTGAATCCAAAACGGGTGTTATCTGTTCCTCTGATAATACCTTGGTTGGTATTGTAGTTCAAGGAAGCGAAATAGCGCATTTTGTCCTGACCACCTGTGATTGATACGTTGTTATCAGTACCATATCCGGTTCTGAAAATATCATCCTGGTAATCGTAACGAGTTACAGGAGTGGTGGTTGTTTGGAAAGGAGCAGTAATGATATCTTGCGTTAAAGCACCTGGTCCGTCTGTAGGTCCGCCAAACTTGGTGGTTGCATTGTTAAATACCAAACGCTTTCTTAAAGAATTGGTATTTACTTTAGAACTGAAAGTAATTTTAGGCGCACCGGTAGATCCGCGCTTGGTGAAGATCTGAATTACACCCGCGTTCGCACGGCTACCATAAATGGCAGCTGCTGCAGCTCCATTCAATACTTCAATTCTGTCGATATCGTTAGGGTTGATATCTACCATACGGTTCTGTCCTACACTTCCATAAGTATCATAGTCGCTTTGTGCGTTGGTTACTCTGGCATTTGAGTTGTTCAGGATAACACCATCAATAATGTATAATGGATCTGAAGCACCAGAGATAGAACTTACCCCGCGCAATTTCACACTCATACCACCTGCAGGATCACCAGAGTTCTGTGTGATGTGTGCACCTGGTACTTTACCTTGTAATGATGCAATGGCATTGGGAGAACCCGCATTGTTTACCTGACTTCCTTTTACGGTTCCAATGAAATTACCCAATTGCTTTTTAGTAGTTCCCTGTGATGTACCGGTAACTACTACTTCGTCCAGACCCGTAGCATCTTCTTTCAAACTCGCGTCGAAACTGAAGCTGCCGGCAGTGCTGGTTACGGTGATTGATTTTTCAGCAGATTTAAATCCCACAGAAGAAACGACTACATCGTATTTTCCTGCTTTTAAATTGGCAATCAGCTGATACAATCCATCGGTTCCGGTTGCAGTACCTGCACCTGAATTCTTGATGGTGACAGAAGCGCCCGGAACAGGCTGACCTTTGCTGTCGGTTACTTTTCCTTTAATAGTTGTTTGAGCTTGCAAGCCGATTGTCAGTGCCAAACCGAAGAGAAGGAAGCACATCTTCGATAGAACACTGTTCTTGCCATTGTTGACATTCATATGCATATCGTTTTGGAGTTTTGAAAAACATTATAAATATATAATGTGTGCGGGAATTTCTTGGTTTTGTTGATAATTTTTCCATTAAATGGGGAAAAATCATTCTATTTTTTCAAAAACTTGCATAAATCCGCAAAATTTGTTCGGGTTTGCTATTGAAGCCAACGAAGATTTTTTCGGATGCCACTGTACCTGGCTCTTTTTAGCGGGGACTCTTTAAACAGTTGCTTAAATACTTCTTCGGACATTTCTTCCCACTCCTGCGAACTTAAATTCAGAATAGCTGGAATGGGTTCGAATGCAGGCTCCGAATGCGGTTTACTGAAACGATTCCAGGGACATACTTCCTGACAGATATCGCAGCCAAATAACCA
>CALEST010000405.1 GCA_937907555.1 uncultured Sediminibacterium sp. | reverse complement strand
TAACCGGTTTCCTTAATAGATACTTCCATTAACTGAGTAGTTCTTAAATGAAAATCAAAGAAGGGTTTTAGTGAATAGCCCGCAGCCTTGCTGAAGAGTTGTTCTACATCGGTGGTGGTTACCATATTGTCATAGGTATATGCTTCATCGGTAGCCAGTTGTTTCAAGGTTTTAAAAAATGTATCATCACCTATTACATAACGCAGACTGTGCATGAAGAAAGAACCCTTTGTATAAATATCATTTCCGGCATAGGTTTCATCTTCGGATAATTCCTCTCCGCCTACCAGTGGTTTTCTGTAACGGATGCCTCTTTTGTGCGCTGCAATAATTTTATTGTATTCTTCCTGCCCACCCAGTTCATACATGGCCAATGCTTCTGCATAAGTGCCAATGCCTTCCTGAATCCACATATGGGCCCAGTCTTTATTGGTTACTTTATTGGCCCACCATTCGTGCGCATATTCATGAAACAGGTTGGCAGAGTATTCCTGGCCACCCACTGTTGTGAAAATAAATTTATTGTCGAAAGTAATCATGGTCTGGTGTTCCATACCAGAGTTCGGAACAGCAGCTATGCCAATTTTTTCCTTGTACCAGGGATACTCTCCAAAATATTTTTCTAAGATTTTGCTATCGCGTTTTTTTGCTTCAATGACTCTTTTGGCCTGAGCAATATCTTCTTCCAGAATATAATATTCAATGGGTACCACATTACCGTTGATAGTGGTATAGCTGTCTTTTACTACAGCATACTTTCCAATATTGAATAGTACACAATAATTACTGATGGTATAATTGGTTTTCCAGAAGAAACTGGTCTTGTCTTTTTTCGTTACTGTTTTTTGTAAGAGTCCCGGGCCTGCAACCGATAAGCCTTTTGGAACCGTGATATTCATTTCAACGCCTTCATTGGGTTCGTCGCTGGGATGGTCCTTACAAGGGAAATACATTCTGCCACCTTCTTTCTGAATATTAATAGAAACCCAATCATTTCCTGAACGGTCCTTGGCCCAGGTGAATCCACCTAACCAGGGTGGTCTTACCGCTTCCGGCGGGTTGCCGCTGTAGGCAATGAACACGCTGTGATTGCCCGCACCAAATTGATTGCTTTTATCAAAACCATTACCCTTGATGTAAATTTTTTCTTCCTTGTGATCAAAAGAAACGGGTTTTCCATCCACTTTAATGGCTTCAATATTGTAATGCTGAATCAGGTCTAACAAAATGGTGTCTGCTGCATTTTTCAATTGCAGATTCACTGTGGTATTTCCTTTAATGAATTTATTGGCAATATCTACATCCAGGTTAAGACTGTATTTTCTAATGTCCATATTGGCCTGAACCGGTTTTAATTTTCCCCCGGAAGATAATTTTCCAATATCTGTTTTTTCTACCGCGTTTTGTGGTGAACTATTCTCTTGTGCAATTGCAGAAGACAAGGAAATTAGTTGGCTAAAGACCAATCCTGCTGCGGCTATTATATGAGCTGTTTTTAAAAATCGGTTAGGTTTATTAGAAAACATAGCTATTCGTTTAAATGAAGTTGATTAAAGTGTTTTGATTTTGATATTTCTGAAAGAAACCCCCTTGGCCCAGTCCTGTAATCCAATATGTCCCTTTTTGGCTTTTCCAAAATCGGGGAATACAGCGAGTTTACTTCCGGCAACCATTGTATTCCATTCATCAGAACCAATTTGTTCTTCAGCAGTCAAAACCCCATTTAGCCAGAAACTGATTTTACCATTTACCTGTACAATTTTACTTTGGTTCCATTCTCCGGCAGCCTTTGGTTCAACTTTGTTTTTGAGGGTAGCTAAACCGTAGAGAGCACCAGCCCCCTTCTTTCCACCGTCGAGGTAGCCTGCCTGCATATTCGGATTGTCTAATAACTGATATTCGGGTCCGGTAGCCCAGGTGGCCATATAGCTGGTATCGTCTTGTACATTAACAAATACGCCGCTGTTTCCTTCCCGGGCAATCTTCCACTCAAATACCAGTTCATAGTTTTCATACACGCCATCGGTAACAATATCCCCATGTGTACCCAGGGTATCGGAACTGGCGGTAGTTAATTCACCATCTACTGCTTTCCAGCTATGTTTCATGGTTGGCTTGCTGAACATATGCCAGCCATTGGTGCTTTTTCCATCAAAAAGCAGTTGCCAGCCTTCGGCTTTTTCTTTTTCTGAAAGCGTATTGGGTTCCTGAGTGGGGTTGGAACAGGCAACACCAAAGCAGATTAAAGCCATAAATAAGGAAGCCTTTTTCATAATCATTATCTGGTTTTTTATAAATCTTGTATATCTAAATGACCGTAGTTTAAAAGAAAAGATAGTTAAATCAGCTTGCTTATCAATACCCTTTTCACCGATTCATATCAATTTTTCTTCCTAACACAAGTAAAAACTATAAATTATTAAGATTTTTTATATAATTGCAGAATCGAATTCCGAATCCAATATCCCCCTCAAACTTAAAACATTGTGTTATGATAGATCAAAGCCAGGTATTGATTACCTTACCCGACGGGGTTTTCATGGAAGGTCATTTTAAGACCAAGCATTCAATGAAAATTGAAAGCAGTATTAACGGAACACTTTTATCAAAGCAAAAAGTGATTTTAGAAGCCAATTCTGTATTCAATGGCGACCTGATTTGTTCAGAGTTGGTTTTGTCAGGAAAGTTCAGCGGCAATATTTTCTGCACAGGAAAAGTACAGGTAAAGCAAGGCTGTCAAATTTCAGGAAGAGTGTACACTTATCGTTTTGAAAACGACGAAATGACCGATTTAGATTGTATCATCAGTGTGCCCGATACCAATACCATCAATAAAATCAAACAAATTATTGATGCTATTGATGTTGATAAGAAACTAAGTTCTGATCCTAATTTGCCAAGTCTGATTAAGATTTACGAAGACAATTTAGCGGCAAAGGAAAAAGTGAAATTACCTGAATTGGTAAAAGAACCATCCAAACCAATTCCAGTTGCAGCCAATGGTATTCCAACTGCAGCAAGTAATGGAATTCCAAACGGTGTTGCTAAGTAATTCAGGTTACTGGAAATATATTCAATTCCCCAATTCAAAAAAAGGCTGTCTGAACAAGACAGCTTTTTTTATGTACATAATTAACGTTAGGGTAATGTTTTCTTAACTCTGGGGTAATATGGAATAGGGAATTTTGAAAAACACTACCCATGGATAAACGCTC
>CALEST010000404.1 GCA_937907555.1 uncultured Sediminibacterium sp. | reverse complement strand
GGAACGAATATTTTTTCAATATTTTTTTCTTCTATCCCCCATCCATTGTCTTCAATTGAAATTCTAACGGGTGTAAAGCCGTCTTCAGTTACGGGTTTGGTATCTACTGAGATGTTTACCTCACCTCCTTCGTTGTTGTATTTGATTGCATTGTTGGCGAGATTAATTAATACCTGTTTTAATCGTTGTCTGTCTGCTCTTACGTAAATAGGCATTGTGCTGTTGGTGCTCCAGTTCAGGCTGATTTTTTTCTGGTCGGCTGAAAATTGTAACCCCTCGGTAATTTCTTTGATTACTTCATAAACATCAACTGGTTCTACGGAAATACTGATTCTTCCAGATTCAATTCTTGAAATGTCTAATACTTCATTAATTAGGTTGAGTAAATGTTTGCCACTATCTAAAATATGTTGTACTCCTTTTTCCTGAATAGGGGTTAAATCACTCATCTGAAGCAACTGTCCAAACCCAAGAATGGAATTCATAGGGGTTCGAAGTTCATGGCTCATCTTAGACAGGAAGTCAATCTTTGCCTTATTTGCCTGCTGAGCTTCTTTATTTGCATTGATTAATGTAATATTTACATTTTCCAGATCGAGTGTGCGTTCTTTAATCTTCTCTTCCAGATGATTGTTTAAATCTTTTAACTCATCCTGAATTCGTTTTCGTTCTGTAATATCTTCCTTAATAGCAATATAATGCGTGATTTCACCGTCATCATTCAGAATGGGGCCAATGGTTGCCTGCTCCCAGTATAAGGTCCCGTCTTTTTTCCTATTATGAAAAATACCTTTCCATTCTTTACCATGTGTTATATTTCCCCATAAATGCTGGTATTCTTCTAAGCTGGTTTCGCCCGATTTGAGCACTTTGGGATTTTTGCCCAGTAATTCTTCTTGTGTATATCCGGTAGTGTGAAAAGTGTATGGATTTGCGTACTCGATATTTCCATCTAAGTTGGTAATTACTACAGTTAAAGGAACTTGCTCAATGGCCCTGGAAAGTTTTCTTACCTTCTCTTCTGCTATTTTTTTATCGGTAATGTCAATGCCCATGCACTGCATTTCTGTGGGCCTGCCATTGGCATCAGCCAGACAAACAAATTCCCAAAGTGTGGTCATTATTCCTCCTTCCCTGGTTGGTTTGTCTAATTCTATCTGGTGCACTTTTCCCGGATTCCGGATACATGCCAAAACCACTTCCTGTGTTTTTTTGTGATGATAACCACAAATGGATTTTAGAGAGTCGCCTTCTGAAAGTCCTTTTTCACTGTACAGCCAGCCAAATGTTTCTTCAAATGTTTTATTCCAAAAAGTATGCTTACCACTTAAATCGGTTCTTAATACATAGTGTGTTGGACTATTGACAATATTTAACAAGCGCTCTTCACTTTCTGCAATTTGCAGATTATACTCAACCCTCAGCTTCATGTTGGCATATAATTCTGCAAAAATGACCAGCAGGTTTTGTTCTTCTGATGTAAAGAAGTGTTTT
>CALEST010000403.1 GCA_937907555.1 uncultured Sediminibacterium sp. | reverse complement strand
TGCTGGTTTCAAAAGTCCAGCTTAATCCAAAATTGCCCGATGGTTCTGTATCAAAAAAGCGAACGTAGAATTCCGCATATCCGGTTCTGGTCTGTAAATGGGTATTGGAAAAATATTCACCCAGCAAAACAATACCTGCCGCAATAGATACCAGTAGTATATGGCTGAAGCCGGTTTGTAGATTGACCAGTTTGGGGTTCATCAATCTGCCGGTAAAATAAATCAAAGGGAAAAAGCTTAGGCTTTTAAATGCCAGTAGCTTAGGCACCAGCCCATAATTGCCCAAGGGCAAAATAATATAGATAGCGGTGTAAATAAAATAAAACAGCACCAGTTTATCTATCAGGGTAAATTGTATTTTTTCGGTCTGATGATAAATTAAATAACCCAGTGTACTGATTACAATTATTTCCTTGAAGCCCTGAAACAAAGTCATTAAATTACCCAGCCCCAGCTGGTTCAGCAGAGACAATGCCGTAATATAAACCGGCAATCCAAAAACAAAAAACCGAAGGATGAACTGAGGTTTATGCTGAATCAACTGATGCATGGCATAGAGAAAAGAAAATACGTATGCACATGAGATGATATACAGCATGTTCTTGAATTATTTTTTCCAGAATCCGTACATACCCTTTTCTAATTCATATTGATCCCACTCTTTTCTGGTTCTCTTGGGTTGTTGTTTTGCCCATTCCCACATGATGCTCAAGCCCTCTTTTAAAGGGGTAATATCTTTATATCCTAAAATAGTCTTTGCTTTTTCATGGTTAGAATAAGCATTGATTACTTCATGTCTTTCTTCCAGGTGTTCTATTTCAGCCCCACCTACAATTTCCTGCAATTGATAAGCTGCATCAATTACACTGGTTTCAATAGAGCTTCCCAGGTTGATGATTTGCCGGGAGGCTTTTTCGCAAACAGCAGATTGCCACAGCGGTTCCAAACAATCATCTATAAAAGTAAACGCTCTTTTCTGATGTCCCTGGCCAATAACGGTAAACGCTTCGTTGTTGAGTTTCTGGTACATCCAGATGCCCAGCACATTGCGGTACTTGTCCCAGATATTCTGATGCTGGCCGTAAACATTATGAGGACGAACAATGCACCAGTCTAAACCATGTTGTTCTCCTGCAATTTGAATGTCCATTTCGCAGGCATATTTTGCAACTCCATAGGGATCTACCGGACTGGGTTGGTGCGCTTCACTAAAGGGTGGCGTTCCAATACCATAAACCGCCATGCTGGAAGTAAAGACTAGTCTTTTTACGCCATATTTAATACAGGCGTTCACTACGTTGGCCGTAGCTACTAAATTATTGGTATAATTAAAACAACGAATAAATGGACTCAGTCCCTCAGCTGCATAAGCAGCCAGGTGATAAACATAATCTATGTTTTGGTTAGCAAACAATGCATCCAAAGAATCAGTGGCCAGGTCAAGCTGTGTAAATTGAACTTTATCAGGAACATTTTCTGTGTAACCGCCCGACAAATTGTCTACCCCAATTACTTCGTATGAGGGATGTTTTTCCAGGATATATGCCGCCAATCGGGATCCAATCATACCTGCAACCCCTGTAATCAAAACTTTCTTCATGCTTTTTGCTTATTCGTACTGGATGGAACCTTTGATTCCATCTCTCACTCCATTTACAATGGCCATGAATTTTTTAGGCCTTCTACGGGCTGCAAAATACCCTAAAATGAGCGTAGTATAAAAAAAATTAAACAGGATTACCGTTGGAATTGCGTACCAGGGCGTTTACTTTTTCTGTATCCAGATGCGGTTTCGCTGGTTCAGGTAATGGACAATCGGGTTCACTATCCCTTCTTTGTCTTTTATCTTTTTTTTTTTTGAAGCACCGGCTATATGATAAATAACTGAGTCTGGTATATACACCAAATCATAGCCTTTTTGCCGTATTCTGAAAGAAAGGTCCACATCTTCGGAATAGATAAACATATTTTCTGCCAGCAGTCCTGTTTCTTTTAGCACGGAAGTCCGCACCATAAAAGCACAACCCGTAATCCAGCTCATTGTCTTTTGCTTCAGGTGTTGGGGCTTGGGCAATTGATTCTCTCCGCTGGTATTGGCCCATCCGGTAAAATAATTGAATCCATTGCCCCCATTCCACAAAAGGGAACGGTCGTGGTTAAAATAAATGCGCGATTGTACAGCTCCTGTTGCAGGATTTGTTTGTAAATGTGCTACCAGTGGCTTCAGAAAATTAGGTTCAACAAAAGTATCGTTGTTTAATAACATGGCATAAGGGTATCCATGTTCAATGGCATACCGAAAGCCAATATTGTTTCCCCCGGTAAATCCCTTGTTGTCAGGAGAAAACAAAACAATAATATCCGGATGCTCGGCTTGCAGTCGCTTTCCTGATTCGTCTTTAGATCCATTGTCTACAACAATGATGGAAAAATCAGGATAACTGGTCTTCTTTAATGAATAAATACAATCGTTGGTAAAATCAAAACTATTCCAGTTCACTAAGATGATGGCAGTTTTATCCGCTAAATTCCCTTCTTTCATGTTGTTGTTCTCTCTGATGCGCTGATTCTTTTAATAAAGTAAAGATACAGGGGGATACTTCCAATTTCTGCAAATAAAGGGTAAAAACCATAAAGTTCTGTTTTGCCCAAATACATAAATATCCAGGTTAAAACAAAGGCAATACCCAACAGAATAAGAGATATGGTAAAAATAGACCGGTACTGGTTGTGCAATAACAAATCCGCCACGTTTAATACATTCAATCCTATGATGAAGGGAACAATGGAAATAGACTGTATGAATCTTGCACTCAATGCATCTTCGTGCCCAACAATTAACACAACAATTAAGTCTGCAAAGAAATACAGCACCAGGGCTGCCATACTAAACAAAGCCGCGATGCCCCAGTTGAGTTTCTTTTTTAATGCTTTCCATTTTTCAGGATTTTCCTTGTTTAATACAACTGCCTTGGGAAATATGGCATTGAAAAAGGAAATGATAACCATTCGCGCCGACCAGACCAATTTGTCGCACAAAGAATAAGCGCCCAGCAAGCTTGCATTTCCCAATGCGGATAAACTCAAAAGAAATACAGACTGCTGTAACTGAACACTCAGGTTGTTGCCAGTTAAATACATATTCTTTCTAATATACTGACCAATGAATTGAATGGGCAGTCTGAAATTGTATAGTGCATATTTCCTGATCAGATAAATAAAGAGGCCAAGAAAACCCAGCGTTTGTGATCCCCCAATAATAAGGTTTACATATAGACTGTCTGTAGGGCTTTTGATAACAACCAGTATCAGAACAACTGAAATAAGTTTGCTGAATAAATTAATCAGATTGTATATCAAAAGCTTTTGTAAGCCCACAAAGAAAAAGAATGGATTGAATAATTCACTTACGATAATTAATCCTGCAAATAAAAAGTGCAACAGAGTATTGGTGGGTAAAAAAAAGTAGCTGATCAGGTATAACAAAACCAGGGAAACAATCAGAAATACCAAGCGTGAATAATAAATGGAGTAGAAGGTTTTAGACAATTCCCCGGGTGAATCCTTGTACAACGCAATGTCTTTTACCCCTGTTTGATTGCTGCCAAAGTTTACTAAAATAGAAATTAATGCTGCATAAGAACTTGCCAGCATGATAAGTCCGAATTCAGCCAGGCCAACTTTTCTAAGAATAATGGGGATTAAAAAAAGTTGCAGTAAAACATTGGTTCCCTGAATGATGCTAAGATGTATAAAACTAAAAATCGTAGCGGATTTCTGCATGCGCTGCTTTATCTAATTATAAATGGCAGTAACTCTTAAATTGTCTATTGACCAGCTCTTACTGCATAAATCTCCAACACTGAAGTTTACATCCTGCATGGATATTTCCAATGAACCAGTTAATCCGGTGATATATTCAATTTTATACCAGCTGGTCCCATTCTGCATATTTTGCTTGGCACAAACCCCCGGAAAAACACCCCATGAATTGGCTAAAGCCGGGTTGTTGATCATATTGGTTTGATAGTTATTCGGAAAGGATTGAGGGTTATTGTCATTAGAAAAAGTAGTAACAATAATGGGATTGTTTCTCAGTTTCATTTGCCAGATATCAGGCAATGAACTGCCAGGAGCAATGTAATTTCCTTTCCAGTTGTCGTGCAGGTAGAGGTCGTATTCAATCTTTATAACATTGTACCTGGGTAAACTATCCAGCTTCAATTGAATGGTATTGTCCCTGAATCTTCCGAAAACTTTGCTATTATTGAATTGTGTGATGGTTGCAGTGTCAACCCTTCCGCCTGAATTAAATACACTTAAATGATGGCTTGAATCTCCTTCGAAATCATTGAAATACGCGACCTGTGTTTGCGTAATATCTTTAGAGCATCCCGATAATACCAGAATCAACAAAATCAAGCTGCCCATTATTTCCAAATACAACAATTTCTTCCATCTCATGCTA